>CALLPZ010000223.1 GCA_938015405.1 uncultured Pseudanabaenaceae cyanobacterium | reverse complement strand
GACTCAGCGCTATCTAAACGCTCACTGTCCATCACATGATGGTTGCCCAAAACTTGCCGATACACTGCACGAATAACATCCTGAAGATCCGACTCTTCAGCATTCATGCGCAGTTCTAACGGCGCTCCCTCAAACATATCCAGCCCTAAAGCTGAAGACAAAGATAAAGTAGACATGGACTTTCCTTCCAAAGATTATGTCGTCATTATTGCTCGGAGCCAAGCCAAAATAATGTCTTCAGAGAAGGCACTATCGACGGCATATAAACTGATTTAATTCACCTGGAAATCAACGCAGTAAAACGCAAAAAACGTCTCCCACACCATAGAAAAGTTAGGACACGTCAAAATCAGCATATTCTGCCACAGCACTGGCTCTAATCTAACCAACTCAAATGCATAAACTAAACAAGAGAAACCCCCTTGTAGTGAACGATGCATTTGAGTTGGAAATTATCATCTACTCAAAACTAAATTTCACAGAAATTGAGTTTCAAATCCCTAATTAGGACATTGCGTTGATGACGTAGTCGAGTAAAGCATTGTACTCAACCAGAGCTTGAGCAGACATATCGCGATCTGCACAACCGCGAGTGCGCAAGAAGCTCAGACCAC
This sequence comes from uncultured Pseudanabaenaceae cyanobacterium, assembly GCA_938015405.1. Taxonomy (GTDB): domain Bacteria; phylum Cyanobacteriota; class Cyanobacteriia; order PCC-9006; family JAAUQQ01; genus JAAUQQ01. The sequence goes on along the minus strand of CALLPZ010000223.1, from coordinate 30,406 downwards.
AAACGAAGGTATCGGTACCAATCCCCAATGCCTTATAGACTTCGCGAGCACCGTTGATGCCCCACTCGTCAACAGGACCAGTACCACCCACAACGAGTGAATAGTTGATCAAGCGCAGGAAGTGAACGATGTCACGCTTGCACTTATCTTTCTGAGTGCCAGCATCCATGTCGCGGCCTTGGCCGTTGGGGTACTTGCTGTAAATGGCGTTAATAGCTTCGTTAGCAACAGCGTCATAGTTGCTAGCCAGCTTATCAGCAGCTTCCATGCGAGCTGCAGCGCGCTGCAGACTACCTTGAACGGACTCAAGATCAGAGCTGCTGGGGAAGCGAGCGCCTTGATCAGCGGCAGCGACAACCGTGGTTACAACGGATTTCATGGCGATTCTTATCTCCTAAATTTTGAATGAATCTGAATTCAAAAACAACTATCTATTGCTCAAATAAGAACAAAGCAATAGTTAGCCAATCGCAGCGCCAACAGCGTCGAAGTAGCCAGCGACTTCAGCGGTCAGAGCAGCACAATCGCCCTTGATTGCACCCATTTGGCGGAACTTGCTGCCAGCTTGGGCTTCAGTGTTGGTGTCGTTAACGTGAGCAACGGCACAGGCCTTCATGATTGCTACAGCGCGAACGGTGTTGCCGGTGGGAACACCCAGTGCAGAGTAGGTTTCTTTGAGACCATTCAAGCAACGGTCGGTCAAAACAGAAGCATCACCAGTGAGCACAGCATAGGTGATGTAACGCAGGATGATTTCGCCATCGCGCAGGCAAGCAGCCATCTTGCGGTTGGTGTACACACCACCACCAGGAGCGGTGAGGCCAGGGCTCTCACAAACAATACCTGCAACAGAGTCGGTCACGATGCAGCTTGCATTGGAAGCAATTGCATTCACAGCATCGAGGCGCTTGTTACCGTCAGCAACGAAAGCCTTAAGACCATCGAGATCGCTACCGCCAACAAACTTACCGCCAGCATCAGCAGCAGTTACAGCTTTTGAGAAAGCGTCAAGCATTAGAGTCTCCTTTTTATACTGTAAGGATCAACGTGATGTGCGACGTTGGATTATCCAAAATCGTTATTTAAGATCAGAAGGAATCCTGACATTAAGGCTGAAACTCAACCTTAAGTGCATTGATATTCAACACATATCAAGAAGTAACCTAAATCCTTTGTCAATCGCCTGCTACATGGCACACCGCTGCCTGCAGACGATCGGTCAAGAACAAGACGACTATTCAACTCATCCGAAGTGATAGGCCGAGTTGTCCTGGACTTGTCTGGTGACAACCATATTGAAGAAAGGTTCCAGAAGCGACATCAGAGAGAGACAAAGCAACAAAACTTTAACAAAGCTTGTACGAAAGGTAGAGCGCCCCTTAGTTCAGGAATAATCTCAATCAGAGCATTGTTACAAGTAGGGCAGCCACTACCGCTGTCAAGCAAAAAACGATCGTAAAAGCCTTGAAATAACCTAAATCGAATTTAAATCACTTTTGTTATCAAACAAAAGATAAGCTCAGAAGCATAGGATTTATCTTTTTATTTGCACAATTCCGTAATGAAAATCATCTATTCCACCCTTATTTACTGCCTCCCCTAGCAACACGAATTTCTCCACAAGGCAAAGTAATCGTTCTCAGTGAAACTCGCTTCATAAGCATCTTCAAAGCGATCTATTGTCAATATCAGTCTTTTATGATCTCAACGATCAATCCGTTATATTGACAACTTTTATTTATTCGAATGAGCCCTCTCTCAATCGACATACAATCGAGCAATCGCTGTAATATTTTCATTCCCATAGCCCTGGGCGATCGCCTCTCGAAAGACCTCTTGCGTTTCTCCAACCACTGGTACATTGACACCAATCGCTTTCGCAACCGTTGCGACATAGCCACAATCTTTTTCGACTAGCTCAATGGGAAAAAGCGGTGCAAATTTGCCAGCCAGCATCGCCCCAGCGGCACCCTTCACCGCAGGACTGCAAACCGGCGTCGCCCCAACAATCTCCATCGCAGCAGCTCCATCCAAACCGCAGCCCTGCAAAAAGCCCAGCAGTTCAGCGATCGCCGCCACCTGCACCCCAAATAATCCATTCACCGCCAACTTAATTGCAGCGCCACTGCCCAACGCGCCCGCATGGTGCACTGCGCCCCCCATAACAGAAAGCAGTGGCTCAACCTTGGCAAAATCAGCTTTTGTGCCCCCTACAAAATAGATAAGCTTCCCCGCTTCTGCCTGGGGTCGACTGCCCGCCACGGGGGCATCTACCAACGAAATCCCCCTGGCCGAACTCTGCTGGGCTAGCTCCTTGACCCAGCCCAACGTCAGTGTCGAGCTTTCGATGGCGATCGCCCCTTCAGCCATTCCTGCCAAAGCACCTGTTTTATCTGCTAGCCAAACCTGCCGCGAAGCTTCATCATCCCGCACCATGCTAATCACGAATTCCGCACCTGCTGCCGCAGCGGCAGGTGTATTAGCAACATTTGCTCCGACCGCTGCCAACGGCTGCGTTCTAGAACCACTGCGATTCCACACCGTCACCTGATGTCCCGCTGCCAGCAGTACTGCTGCCATGCGTGACCCTATTGCTCCCATCCCGAGCACAGTTACTTTCGCCATTTTGAACCTCTTTCAATAAAACTCTGTCAGGCGCTCGAAATCTCAGCTGACGCGCCAATCCATCCCGCTCATCACTTGTTCCAGAAGGGCTACACATTAACGAGCCGCAATTGCTGTCTGAATCTCTGCTTTCACTTGCGCCAGATTCCTTGCCACCGTTGCTTCATCAGCAGTCGTGGCTTCCATCGCAAAAAACTGCACCTCAGGAATCCCTAAGAATGTCAGCAAGCCTTGCAAGTAAGGCTGCAAAAAGTTAAAGCCATCGAATGGTCCGTTCACATAGCCAGCCGCCCCATAGGCACAGACCACGTAAGCCCGCTGAACCTTGACCAGTCCAGAAAACTGTTGTCCGTCATAGGCAAACGTATGGTTGATCCGCACAACCTGATCAATCCAAGCCTTCAATGCTGACGGTACAGAGAAGTTGTACATCGGCACCGATAGCAGCAAGACATCGGCAGCCTGCAACTCAGCAATTAAGAGATCAGACAAAGCTGTGGCTGTGGCAAGCTCAAGGCCATGCTGGTCTTGAGGAGTATAGAATCCCGTAATCGTCTGCTCTGAAATATGAGGACAGGGAGACAAAGCCACATCCCGCAGAACAATTGCATCCCCAGGGGAAACAGCCAACCACTCAGTTTGAAAGAAATCAGCGAGCGCTCTGGAGTGAGACCCCTGAACGCGAGAACTGGAGTCAATGCGAAGAATTTGAGTCATTGCGTACCCAATGTGGCAACAAAATTCACTGTAATGACTCACATCAACGCAATAAACTACATCCTCTACACATCATTCATGCCAAGATCGCACGAATAGGCCAAGGCTCATCCATGGATCTCTCCAGCCTCCAAACCTTCATCGCCGTCATGCGCCAGGGCAGCTTCGCCGCCGTTGCCCGCGATCGCAACCTTGACCCTTCCAGCATCTCCCGCACCATCGCCAACCTAGAAAAGGAACTGGGCATCCGCCTTTTCCAGCGCAGCACCCGCAAACTGTCCCCCACCGAAGCAGGCCAAGCCTACTTTCACCGCATCGAATCCCTGGTTGAAGAACTGCATCAGGCGAGCAATGAAGTGGGCGATCGCATCGGCCAGCCCAGTGGCACCCTACGCATTACGACCTCTGTCTCCTTTGGCCTCAAATGCATCGTGCCATTGTTACCCGATTTTGAAGCCCAATACCCCGACCTCAGCATCGACCTACTCCTCACCGATGCAGTCGTTGATCTGCTCGTAGATCGCATCGACCTCGCTATCCGTCTCGGCCCCCTCAAAGACTCAACGCTGATCGCCCAGCCCCTCATGCATACGCGCTACGCCATTTGCGCCAGTCCCAAATATCTACAACGCCATGGAACACCGGAGGCTCCAGCAGAGATTGCTCAGCATAATTGTTTGCGGTTTCCCTTCGCGGGATATCGCGATCGCTGGTTATTCCGAGACCGCCATGGACAAATAGAAGCCGTGCCGGTTCAAGGACGAACCGTCATTTCCAGTGCCATTGGATTGAGAGACTGCGCGATCGCCGATATGGGCATTGCCCTCCTAGCTCACTGGCTCATCGACGAAGAACTCGCCAACGGCAACCTCGTCCAACTCTTGCCCAGCTATGCCGTCACTGCCACCGACTTCGACACGCTCGCTTGGTTGGTTTATCCCTCTCGACATTACATTCCTCTCAAAGTTCAAACCTTGATGACTTACCTCACTCAGCAACTGTCTCCCCAAGAGGTTGTTTGAAAATTCGACTTAACCTCCAATTTGAGACCAACAGATGATTTAAGCTTCAGCTCGCGTCAATCAGCAGCTCCCATTAGACTCGCTGCCACAGCTACTGGCCTTTTTCAAACAACTTCACCCCTGAGTGCAAAAAACTCGACGATTCCGAGCCCAACCTTTGAACGGAATTGTGGGTTGGAGCCGACCCGCACAGGCAAAACCAAGATTAAGGCCCTTCGAAAAGACGCGCTAGCTCACCATTCATCTGTCTCAAAATATCTGTCTCCAACTTGTCCCAAAACCCATGAAAAAGCTCCCCAGAGGTTATTAGCCTCTGGGGAGCTTTTTCATCAAAGAACTCAAAACAAGTTGAGATCAATCACCGGAAGACTTACATTCCGCCAGTGCTAAATGCATCCAAGGCAACCGTCGCAACGATGCGAACGAGCTCAAGAACACCCGCCACAGTCAGAACAGCACCAGCATTACGAGCAATCGCAGGAGGCTGATTATTCACCCAAGTGGAAGGACCTGTGGGGTTGAGCTGGTTCACATTGCCAGGACCGACATACCGCTTAAGACTGAGCTCCTTAGGAAGCGCAGGCATATCCTGATCACTAGAGGAAAGCTTCTCCGAACGGCGGAATGGCACGACATCATCGCCAAACGCCTCGAGGTACTCAGCAGACCCCGTTAGCTTCGCAGCAAAAGAATTTAGCCCTTCAGACGCCAGCAAAGAGCTCCACTGATAGACCTCATCTTGCAATGCAGGCCGACCCAGCACCCGCTCAAAGCACAGCGCTACGAAGCGGAAGTTACTGTTGTTAGCCAGGATGAAGTTGATGTACATATCCGAGCACAGCATGTCCCGAATCAATTCCCGCGTAGTCAGCTGACCATTCAAGAAACGGGAGTCTAAGGATGCATTGCGGTGAAAATCCAGGCTGCGATTTTCCTTAAACAATCTGCGATAAGCCGCATTCAATGTCGCAGAGCGATCGCTGGTATCGAAAGTCTGAACTGCGTTTTGGGGAGACTGAGCTGCAAATGCCTCGAAAGAAGAGGGCTGGATAACCTGAGCACCATTGATCAAAGTTTGCATCTTGTTATGACCTGCCTAAGGCAAGCAATTTATTTAAGTTCAACGCGTCACAGCAGGAAGCTTTATAAACACTTCCTTTGCAAACCTTAGAAAAGAAATCGTGACTCAACGCAAAACGATAAGCAATTTTACTCAATACATTGCGTTTCGTTAATCTCCCCTCAGAATAACAAGGGACTTATCTATGGATTGAATTTAGATGAGCTGAGGTAAGCCACCGCAAGTTCAGGCCCAATTGGCCCCGATCCGACTCACAGATAGCCTGGTTCCTAGCGATTTGGCGAAAACGGAGAGTCCCTTAGCCTTACTCAGCAAGAACCTGAACGCACTCCCGAATTCTGAGAACGCCTTCATATTTAACAAATGGGCTTAGATAAACGCGACATATATGGGGGATTCGGGCCAATCTCCTCCATATATGTCGCGACCCAAATATTCCCAAGCGCAACCTTCAGGAAAAGGCCTGCATTTTCCCCAGTAGATGGTCGAAGAAAGGAGCTAACGCTGCTTCTTGGCCAGGCAAGCGCTTTAGGCTCTCTACTTTCAGGGCCTCTAACCCTGTCACCATCGCCGGCAATGGCACCTGCATCTCGGTGTAGAGCTCATTCATGGCCGCCAAGCCAGCGGCACTTGTGAATTCGCTGCTGTCCATCGCAATGCCATAGGTAATGCAGCGCAAGAACTGCCAAAAGTCTCGCCAACAGGCCTTCGCTCGAAATTCAGGATAGAGAGCTCCACCTGGCTCTGTAATACCAGGATGCTGAATCAAAACCTGCTGTCGAGCATCTGTAACGATCTCATTCGCAGTCTCTCGCAAGAATACTGCTGCCGCCCACCTCTCTTCATTGGCTAAGGCAGCCCCATCTTCATCGGTAAGGTAACGACTTTCATCATCAGCAGCTTGCAACAATGCAATGACTCCTGGCTCATAGCGACCCTCCAGGGACGCAAAGCTGACAATCCGAGCCTTGGGGATGAGCTCCTTGGCGCGATCGCTCAACTGAAATGCCATGGTCAAACCTATCCCTATGTATATATATGTGAGCTTCCTCAAGTTTAGAAGGCCTGCCTAGCCCTAAGCTCTCACCTCAAGAGAAGTTTCGTTCTTCCAACCATCACTCCCAAAATCCCAATATCATCCATCGAGCATTAGCGGCCGTTTTGTAGCATTTCAAATTGCCTAGTCCTCGGAACCAAAAGCGAATAGCAAGTTTCCGAGTCGATTCTTCAAAGAAATCCACATATCTCTTAAGCCTTGCTGTGACTTATCTTCACGCGGTTTCGCCCCATCAAAAAGCAGTCTCCGACACAGTCTCCAAACAGAGTACACCCTCCTCAGAGAGGGACTTTCAGCGAACATCGTAGCTTGTGTAACAAAGTATTGCTTTGTTTTTAATACAGCCCCTTTCCGCCGCGCTCATCCCTTAGTCTTAGTTTTGTGAAGGGGGCCAATTCCCACAGCGGAACAAGCCTCTCAACACTATGAATCTGGCTTTAAATTCAAGGAGATAAGGATGCTCGACGCATTTTCCAGAGCTGTAGTAAACGCAGACGCTAGCACCCAGTGCGTTAGCGACCTCAGCGCTCTTAAAGATTTCATCGCCCAAGGCAACCGTCGCTTGGACGCTGTGAACGCTATTGCTTCCAACGCAAGCTGCATGGTCTCTGACGCTGCTGCTGGCATGATTTGCGAGAACCAAGGCCTCATCCAGGCTGGTGGTAACTGCTACCCCAACCGTCGCATGGCTGCTTGCCTGCGTGACGGCGAAATCATTCTCCGCTATGTTTCCTACGCTCTGTTGGCTGGCGATGCATCCGTACTGGATGACCGCTGCTTGAACGGCCTCAAGGAGACCTACTCCGCTCTGGGCGTGCCCGCTACCTCCACCGTGCGTGCCGTTCAAATCATGAAGGCTCAAGCTGCTGCTCACATCAAGGATCAGCCTAGCGAAGCTCTTGCTGGCAATCGTCTGCGCAAGATGGGTACCCCTGAGACCGGCGACCGTTGCGCAAGCATCGTTGCTGAAGCAGGTAGCTACTTTGATCGCGTGATCTCTGCCCTCGGCTAAATTGCTGTTGCTGCATTAGAAATAGCACTTCGATCAAAATAAACCTGGAGATTTAAAACAATGAAATCCGTAGTTACCACCGTTGTAACCGCTGCTGACGCTGCTGGTCGCTTTCCTTCGACTTCTGACCTGGAGTCCGTACAAGGTTCTATCCAGCGCGCTGCTGCTCGTATGGAAGCTGCTGAAAAGCTAGCTGGCAACATCGACGCTGTTGCTAAAGAAGCTTATGACGCTTGCATCAAGAAGTACCCCTACTTGAACGATGCTGGTGAAGCTAACTCCACCGACACCTACAAGGCCAAGTGCCACCGCGACGTCAAGCACTACATGCGCCTCGTGCAGTACTGCCTCGTTGTGGGTGGTACCGGTCCTCTGGATGAGTGGGGCATTGCTGGTTCCCGCGAAGTTTACCGCGCTTTGAACCTGCCTACTCCTCCCTACGTTGAGGCTCTGAGCTTCGCTCGTAACCGTGGTTGCGCTTCTCGTGACATGTCTGCTCAGGCACTCACCGAGTACAACGCTCTCCTCGACTACGCTATCAACTCCCTTTCCTAAGCAGTTAGCATTAATTTGCTAAGCCGAGCCTAGCTCGGTTGCTATTGGGGGCTCTCGGTTTTGGCTCAGTCATTTTGACTGCTGCCTTTAGCTGGGAGCCCTCAGTTTTTGTATCTCCCGTTCCTAAAATCCCACCAGAAAAGACTTTTAATTTGTTTTAGGATCAGGGGGTAGGGCAACCGTATCCTCTGCGATCTGTCCAATTTTAATAAACGCCCTTTTTAATCCCTTTTTGATTGTCTTTAGGCCCAATGGATAATCGTTTTTCAAACATGTTTGGACTCACTGAAGAGGAGTCCATTGCAGTGCTGGATACGCCGATGGAGGAGTTAAAGGATGAGCCCGGCAACTCGCGCTACGCTGCTGCCACAACACTCGCTAACTTTCGGACAGAAAATTCCGTTAAGGCGCTCATTCGAGCCATTCAAAATACCAATCCCGAGCTAGATAACCGCATTGTGCGCCGCAAATCTGTGGAGTCCCTCGGTCGTCTGAATGCAGTGGATGCATTACCCATCATCCGAGACTGTTTGGGCGATGAAGATTGCTACACCGTTGAGAATGCAGTCTGGTCCATCGGTGAAATTGGCACGGAAGATCCTGCAATTCTAGAAGAGATTGCTCAGCTTTTAGACAAGCCCAAGCAGACCTATCGCGTCATCATCCATGTGCTAGCCAAGTTAGGTTACAAGCCTGCTGTGGATCGCATGCAGAATTTTGTGGATGACGAAGATAAAACCATTGCCAGCGCAGCAATGACTTCGATTGCCCGATTAACAGGCGATCGCTCTCTTTTGGCCCCAGTGGTGGAGTTTCTACAACACTCCAGCGTTTACACCCGTCGACTCTCCATTCAAGATCTGGTCGACGCCCAGCATTACGATGCCATTCCTGCTATCTCTCAAAGCCCAGTCTCAGTGGCTTTCCGACTGCGAGGCGTTCGCCTCCTAGCAGATGCCGGACTCGCAGCAGGTGCACTGGACTTTGCCAAAGATATCGAGCCTTGGTTGGACAAAATCATTTTGGACCATCCCAAGGACCTGGATTTGGTCCATGAATATGACCAGCCCCCGAGCCTCGAATTTCTGATTAATGAGCTCTATCAAACCGACTTTGGCCGTTGCTACCTAGCCACCCAAACCCTCCTAGCCGATCACCAAGAGGCACTGCCCCAGGCGCTAGCCGAGACCTATGCCAGCAAAGGCCGGAACGACTACGGCGGGCATTATCATGTGATGAAACTCTACGGCTGGATTAAAGAGGCCAGCAGCCTGGATCTCATCATCGATGAAGGGCTCAAAAATACGATGCCTCAATATATGAAGTCGCAATTTGCAGCGGCTTTATCTCTGGGAGAGCTGGGCAACCCTGCGGCGATCGCGCCTTTGCATGAAAGCCTCAAGTCCCCAATCTGGAGCATCCGATATTCTGCTCTGATGGCCCTAACCAAGCTGGGTGACTCCAAGGCCTCTGAGATAGCAGCCGAGGATTCCGACTGGCTGGTTTGTGCCAAAGCCAAGCGCTTGGCAACTGCTACAGCCTAGGTCTCAGAACCTCGTAGCAGCATCTCTCGTCAGCCATCATCTAACATAAATTCGGGATACCTGGCAGCGATCGTAGCCCGCCCTCCGGGCAACATCCTGTTCCCCTTCCTGCAATAACAAACGCTTCGATTTTTCTCAATTACCTTTAACAACACACCATGAGTCTCGACGACTATTTTGCTGGCCTAGCCCACCCCAACCCCAACCTGCGCGAACGTGCCATGTGGGATATTGTCGATAACCAAGACGACACCACCATCCCTCGGCTCATGGCTGCATTGGACAATGAAGATGTCGTCTTTCGTCGGGCATCTGTCAAAACCCTCGGTGCTGTTGGGCCCAAAGCTGTGCCTGCCATCATCGAAGGCCTGCTCAAAAGCGATAACGTCACCGTCCGAGGTAGCTGTGCCAAAGCCATGGCCCAGGTTGCGATTTACCACCGCGATGCAGAGTTTCCCCAGGTAGGGCTAGAGGCCTTGACCCAGGCCATGGAAGACGCCAACCCTGTAGTGCACATTGCGGCAGCGATGGCTCTAGGCCAAGTTGGCGTGCCTGCTGTGGAAATCCTCAGCCATGCCGTTAAAACAACCGACAATGTTGCTCTGGCAGTCTCTGCGCTCAATTCCCTGGGCTCTATCCCAGATGAGCGGGCCGCGATCATGCTGAAGGAAATTTCAGAGGATGAATCTGCAGATCCTTATCTCCAGGAAACAGCCGTCAGTGCAATCTCTCGTCTAGAACTGATTCAGGGCTTCAAAAAGAGCAGCTAGACATTACCCAGCCTAATAATGTCCTAACCAGAGAATTCAGAATTCAAGGGAAAAACAAAGGGGGAGAGCGCAGACTAACTGCGTTCTCCCCCTTTTTGGCATTTGGTTATGGTGGAAAGCGGCCTCACTTAGGCTACTTGCCATCCAAAGCTAATCCCAACCGTCGTCCTCAGCCTCACTCACCTTCCGGCCTAGCTGCAAAATGGCCAGCTTCATAGCAGCAGCAACTTCATCATTCGTTTCTTGAGTGGCCGCTGCTTGGATTGGCGCGATCGCCTCTCCATCCCCAATTTTCATAATGGCCAGGGCAGCGGCCTTGCGGGCACTGGGCTCAGCATGGCCCAACATTTCAAACAACTTAGGCAAAGCTGGCTGGTGGGTGATGTTGCCCAACACTGCTGCTGCTTCGCTGCGAACATCTTCAGCAGCATCATCTAACGCCGCAATCAACAACTCAAAAGCCTTAGGCTCTGGAGCATCTTGGGCGATCTTCGCGATCGCTCCCACCGCAGCAGCCCTCACGGCCACCGCTTCCGATTGGTAAGACTCATAAAACGTCTCCTTAGCTTCTAAAGCATTAAAAGCCAAAGCCCAAATCACATGCCCCTTTGTCGTTTCTGGTAAATCTGGCTGATGCAGAACTTCCAGCAATGCAGGGACCGCAGGCGTCCCCAAACTAGCCAAAGCCCCGGCACAGGAGCCATGGACGACAGTGTCCTCATCATGAAGCAAACGCTCAATGAGGGTAGGAATGGCCTCCGGATTACCAATCAGCGTCAACGTCTTACCGCAGGCCCGTCGCACCACCGGGTTTTCATTGTGGGCCAATCCAGCAATCACTGCCTGTGTCGTCGGTCGGCCAATCTCACTGCCGAGGGTTTCAGCAATACGCAAACGCACCAAGCCTCGCGTATCAGCAAAGCCATTGACCAATCGCTCAAACAGCGCCTGATCGTTAGTATCCAGCGTCCCCTCCTCAATCTGCCGGCTGACCTGACGCAACAGGGCATCCATCTCTTCCTGCATAGGAGTCAGCGCCGACGTGGGCTGGGGGGAGTTTGAGGTCTCTGCCATGGTGAATGAATGAATAGGTCAAGACGAATCTAGAGAAAGGCAAGGCTGGATTTAGAAGACAAAGCGAAACCCAGCCCCTTCAGAAAGGAAAAGGCTGGATAACTGAATTAACGCTAGCGTCTTAGATTGCCTAAGCGTCTGCAGCCAAGCTAGCCTGCCGCTGCTTTAAGCTTTCAACCATGGCATCAATTTTGGCAAGTTCAGGCTCTAACTGGGCCATAACTTTAGCCTTGGGCATTTTGGCCTTTTTAGCCACTGCCACAGTGTCATCCACTAAACGCTGACGATACTGCTCAAACTCCACCAGCAGTTCTGCAATTTCCTCTGCAGTGGTGGGAGTTTCAGCCGCTTGATTGGAGTCATCTGCCATGAGTCCTATACCTCGCTAAATAAAGTATTGATTATTGGAATTTTATCGATACGCCGATCTTCTCAGATCGGCTCCCTTATTGGCAATTAAGGAGTCCCAGCCCCATGCGTAACTTTAATTATTTATGCCAATCCCCCTGGCAACGCTGCTCTCTAGCGTCAAGCCATTCCAAATCTCAGCCATTGCCCACTGTTTCACTTCACATTTCCACCGGAGCCAGCAAGGTAACAATTTACAACTCAATTCTAAAATTAATTTTTGTTAAAACAGCTACTTTAAAGCGCTGAAATGAGGGGAAAAGCAGTTTTTTTGCCACAGACACTACGAAACGAGATTCATTATTATTAGAAATCGTAATCGCTACAAGCCTTTTTATGTATCAGATGCATCTGTTTTTTCAGATTTTTACTGGCTTAATGAATGCCATGCATTTCACGAGATGCAAAAATACAAAAATTAGTCAAGCATGTGTTATGTTTTATGAAACGAGGCGGTTCAAACGTCCGTGAATGTAGGACGCCAGCCGGCATCGGTTGAGCCTCCATACAACGCCCGCGCATCTACTCCATCACGAAACGGAGACGACCTGTCTCTAGCAGCTAACCAACATCTTGGAGGTCTAGTCCTATGTCTAATGGTAAAAGCAGCGCCAATCTCCTCAGCATGGAACAACAGTTCAGCCTGAGAAAGTACCAGGAACAGGTAAGAGGAGTGTCCCGCGAAGAATTGGAAGATCTGTTTTTAGAGGTTATGAGGCAAAAGATGGCCCAGGAAAATGTGTTTAGGGACATCATGCGCAAAGGTTAAATGGGTTAGCTCCGTAGCCATCCCACAAATCAATCGTCAAACTTTTGGGGCAGCATCTTTCATAGATGCTGCCCCAAAATAATGGATATCCCAACCATCGCTCCGGTCACTTCACTTCATCCAATTGGGGCCTCTTCCCTCCCCAAATAGTGAGCCTTGAGGTGACAGAAAAGCCTGTATGTCGCGGTTTCGACATAGACGACCCAGAGTGGATGAGGGATGCAATCAATCGCTTCGACGGTGCTTACACAGTGTGGCTCAAATAGCGAAAAGGAGCTGATGTTGCTCCCAAACGCAGCAATCCACGGGGAAGACATAAGCCGAAGTGATGCACCAAGCTCCTCCCCAGCTCCTTTGCTGACATCAGCAAACTCCAGCAGTCGCTCAACCAACCGCTCACCAGATTTCAACTCTTCTTTACTCCACAGCAGGAATAAAAACGAATAGTAAATCAATGGGGCGAAGGCAACGTCAAGTTCTCCGGGACCAGAAGCTAGAGACGAAACGGTAGCGTGGCGTTAAGCAACCCGACGTTCCAGATATTGCCCAACCATCTGCTCCTCTCCGGCACGGGAAATCACAGTCTGGCGGGTGCGGTAGCGATCGCTAATGAACTTGACCTCTTCTTCGAATAGCGACTTGTTGTACTCCGTGCGCAAGACCATGGTGCTAGCGCTAGGAAAATCAAATTGTGCAGTCACAGGCTCAGGTGTCGCAAAGCCGCGATCGCGGTACAGCACCTCACGGCCAATCCCAAACACCGTTGCCCCCTGAACCATCTTCTTACTTGGCCCGGCGTACTCGCTATCCCAAGAAATCTGTAGCCCACCCAGCATGTCTTGCTGTACATCTACGCCATGGGCTTCAGCCAGCTGAGTCAACTCTGGAGCATCGGCTTCCAAATAGCTAATCGTGATATCGCTGACAACCTCTTGGATGACGCCGTTTTTGAGCGTGTAATAGCGCCGCTCTGAACGCCATTGCCCTACGGAATCCTGAAAGAATTGAACCGCTTGGTCTTCCAAGGAAGGGGAGGCGATCGTAAGGGATAGAGTCATAGGACACTGAAGAAAGAAATTTCCCAAGAAGCTGCTTGCTTGCATTCTTAGAACACCCAACCTGTAGCAAAGGTGACTTTTTGCAAGATTAACGCAATCAATCTTGAGCTTATCGTAACACTCCTTAATATTTTTGCTGTCGCCGTCAATACGGATCTATTTCTAGACCCAGCACCGGACTCTACTTACCGATGAACTCTCTCCCCCTGCCTGAGCTGATGTCAGCCGATCGCCAGCATGTCTGGCATCCCTATGCAGCCATGCCCAATAACTTGCCGATGTTTGCAGTGAAGTCTGCTCAAGGCGTGTATTTAGAGCTGGAGGATGGACGACAGCTAGTGGATGGCGTGTCATCTTGGTGGACCTGTATCCATGGCTATAACCATCCCCGACTCAACCAAGCAGCTCAAGAGCAGATGGGAAAAATGGCCCATGTCATGTTTGGTGGGCTGACGCACCAACCCGCTGTGCAACTAGCCCAAAAGCTGGTCGCCATGACACCGGAGCCACTGCAAAATGTCTTCTTTAGCGATTCAGGTTCTGTGTCTGTCGAAGTGGCGATGAAACTCGCGGTGCAGTATTGGCACAATCGTGGTGAACCCAAGAAGCACAAGTTTTTGACGATTCGCAAGGGCTACCACGGGGATACCTTCGCCACCATGTCCGTCTGCGATCCAGTGGGAGGCATGCACCATTTATTTGGCGATCGCCTGGTTCCTCAGTTCTTCGCCGAAGCCCCCCAAATTCCTTTCCAAGGCAGCTGGGATGATTCTGACATTACGAGCTTCGAGCAATTGCTGATTGCCCATCGCGATGACATCGCTGCCGCCATCTTCGAACCCATCGTGCAAAATGCCGGGGGCATGCGCTTTTACCATCCCGAATACCTACGTCGCGCCAAGCAACTTTGCGAGGAGCATGGCATCCTACTCATTCTCGACGAAATTGCCACAGGCTTCGGTCGTAGCGGTGAATTGTTTGCTTGCGAACACGCTGGAATTAGCCCAGACATTATGTGCGTCGGCAAAGCCTTAACTGGCGGCTTTATGAGCCTAGCCGCAACATTGACCACAACTCACATCAGCGAAACCTTTGCCCAGGGGGAAGCCGGGGTCTTTATGCATGGCCCAACGTTTATGGGGAACCCCCTAGCCTGTGCAGTTGCCTTAGAAAACCTAACTCTGCTTGAAAGCTATGACTGGCAAGGGACAGTGAAAAGGATTGAAGCCCAGCTGCACAGAGAGCTAGAGCCTTGCCGAGCGCTCACAGCAGTAAAGGATGTACGGGTACTGGGTGCGATCGGAGTGGTGGAACTGCATGAGCCGGTAGACATGGCGATCGTCCAGCCACGGCTCGTAGAACAGGGCGTCTGGCTGCGGCCCTTTGGAAAACTGCTCTATACAATGCCGCCTTACATCATTCAATCAAAGGAGTTGAGCATGATTACAGATGGAATCTATCAGGTAATCGCCAGCATTAGCAGAACCCAGGAATAAGATCCTAATCCGCTGAAGCAAATAAATTCTATGGTTACATAGACATATTTTATGATGTCCCAGCAGAGTATTCTCGAGCAGAAAACATCTCCCGATAGATGAGGAGTATCATTCTAATGATTCAGAGGAAGAGCAGTCAGCGTTCAATCTAAGAGTGACGCTTCCATCAAGCTAAAATGACCTCTAGTAGGCCACATCATATCAATGTCAAGGTCTACCAGTTGAACATAAAACCTCACCTACAAACGCTCTATCAAGTCTTAGGGGACTGAGCCGCATACGCAAGATGGCTCTGTATAGCACTTAAGACCGCTGTAGTTTGTGCAGGCTTAGAAAGGAATTCAGTTGCACCTGTCATCTTGCTACGAAAACGATCCACCACTCCATCATTACTCGTCAAAATAATAATTGGAATTTCTTTGAATGCAGACATCTTCCGAATTTTACTGCAGAGTTCATGCCCATTAATAACAGGCATCACAAGATCAACAAAGAGTAGATCGGGTTGATTTTCAATAATGAAAGATAGCGCTTGAACAGAGTCATGAATACTCAAATAGCGATATCCGCCCGATGTCACAATTTTTCCCAGCTCACGACAATTGCGTGGATTGTCATCTACACAAACAATCAACGGCATATCTTCCCCTGGGGCCTGGGTATCCTCAGGTGGAATCACGGGCCAAGGGGGAGGAAAGTCCTCTAGAGTACAAAATTCTAGATAGCCTTGTTGCTCATAGCTAACCAGTGTCTGCGTAATAGATTGCAAATCCCCCGGAAGCAACAGAGACAAATCTCGAATGGAAAGTTCTCCTTTAATCAGTTGAACAATAACCTGATAGGTCTTGGAAGAGACCGATTCCTTTAATGCTTCATAAGAACAGATGAATGGACTCCAGGTGGGGGAGAAGCCAACAAGTTCAGCATCCTCCCATTTCCGATACTGCTCTGTTCCCTCTTCTAGTATCGAAGAGACCGTAAACAGACAAATGGGGTTAGAAAGTATTGATTCTTTCTGAGAGATGCACTTAGTCTCACAGATTTCATTAGAACAATAGACGATATCAAATAGCACCTCCACTAAATCTGCTCGAATAAGAGATTCGAAGATCTCTCGCTCCAAGCAGTTTTTCTGACTCAGCTTCAGAAGTACCTTATATTCCCATAACGCATCAGGTCTTTTCGCTTGCAATCGCCTTAGCTGTGGGGCCAGATCAGGGCAAAACTGACGAAGCAGTCTATCCCAACGTCTAAAACGACCTGAAATATCATTTGCCCAGACCAAACGACCCAATCGAAAAAATAGCTGGAAGCGATTTCCAGACAGAGTCGCAATTTCTAAATAGCCATCTTTCTGCAGCTTAGCACTCTCCTCCAAAGCATCTATCACTCCAATAAATGAAGGATGTAGCTGAGCAGACTGTTGAGCAGCGGTATTCCGAAGCTCAGAGGATGGAAAACTTTCCGACTTACCTTCTGAGCCTTGGCTGAGAACCTCTTCTGTCATCAACTCTGAGCCAAAATGTAAATTCATAGGAGCAGAGGTCAAAAGAAATCTAAAAAACGTTATTTCTCCGAAAATCCACGCATTTCCAGCCAGGCAAAGCGCTCAACCGTGCTTCGGATGTAAATCTTATCTAGAGTAATGACTTCTTTCAGGATTTCTAGCAGAAAAATAATAGAAATCAAAGCATTAATTAGAATAGTCGAAGTATTCAGACAAATACATCTACTAGACGTCTAAATAATCAAAATTCTAATGAATAATACCTAGAGATTTTTGAGAAATAGCTCAGGAGAGGTTAGGAACACGGTTGTTATTCTCACTTTGAATTTGCTTATACAGTAAGAGAGAGACAGCAGCATTAGCGAAAGAATCAGGAATTGAGCATCTAAAAGCAGTTAGGCCATGAAAAGAGGGTGGCCTGACAGAACCGTGTGCCAGTCAATTTTAGGCTCTAGCAACGGTACCCAAGATTCTAAAGACAAAACCTTCAATCGGTAGGTTGATGCAAATCCAGAAAGACCTACAAAAAATGAGTAATTCTACGATTACACGCCCCATAGGCGAATTAGAGTTATCTCCTTCACAGCAAACAATTCTCATTGTTGATGACAATCGCAACAATTTAGATATTTTATCTGAGATTCTTTTAGCTCAAAGCTACAAGGTCCGCCGGGCTATCAATGGTGAGATCGCACTCCAATCCGTCGGCCAATTAAAGCCAGACCTAATCCTCCTAGATATCACAATGCCCGGACTGACAGGCTATGAGGTTTGTCAGCAATTAAAAAAATCTCCCGATAGCCAACATATTCCTGTCATTTTCATCAGTGCGCTCAATGAGAGTATCGACAAAGCCAGAGCCTTTTCAGTAGGTGGCGTTGACTACATCAGTAAGCCCTTTGAAATTGTTGAGGTCTTAGCAAGAGTCAAATGCCAATTGTCTCTCCATGCTGCCAAGGAAGATCTACGCAATGCAATGAATGAGCAGTTACAGCGACGGGCTCGAGAATTAACAGCAGAGGCTGAACGGTCTCATGCCTTGGCACAAGTAGTCGACAAAGTCCGACGGACCCTAGAGCTCAGTACTATTTTCAATACGGCAACGGAAGAGATTAGGAATCTCCTGAAAGTAGATCGGACAGCCATTATCCAACTCAGCGGCAGTCAGCTAAATGAGGGGGGTGCTATTATCGCAGAATCCAAGACAATTCAGATGCCAGCTGCTGTCGGACGTTTCATCAGCGGTAACTTCCTCGAACAATATTACCAACTCGGTAGAAAGGAAGCGGAAGCGACGAGCCTCATAGAAGGCGAGGGAGTCGCAATTATTCATGACATAAACCAACTACCGATTGATCACAACTTGAGTCAAGCTTTAGCAGACTTCAAATTATGTTCTGGCATTACTATTCCGATTTTCAAGAAAAGTAGCCTTTGGGGATTATTTTGTATTCATCAATCGGCTCCCACAGAAAGATGGCTGGCCGCCGATATTGATTTTTCTCAGAAGGTTTGTGTCCAGCTAGGAGTTGCACTACATCAAGCTCAACTACTGAAACAAACTCAGAATAGAGCAGCAGAGCTAAGCAGAACCTTGGCAGATCTCAAGGCTATTGTTGACAATTTGGCAGATGGGTTATTGGTCACGGACCTTAATGGAGTCGTGACTCAGCTGAATCCAGCTATTCTAAGTATGCTGGATATTGAGGAGGCACAGTTAATCCAGAAGCACTTAAGCACTTGTTTTCCAACAGAGCTAGCCTCCTTAGTTCAAGAGATTGGATGCTTCTCTCAAGTCACTGGAGAGCTAGAAGTCCAGCTCAGCAAAGGTCATCAAGGTAAAGCAATCGTTAGCCCAATTCTCAAGGCATCAAGCTCTCCAGGCGAGAATCGTTCTCAGGGCTGCGTCATTCTAATACGCGATATCACGAGAGAGAAAGAAGTAGATCGAATGAAGACGGACTTTCTATCAACCGTTTCTCATGAGCTACGTACTCCTTTAACCTCAGTCCTAGGCTTTACATCAATCATTGAATCAAAACTACGCTCCCGTATTGCTCCTGCGATAGCAGAAGACAATATTAAAGCGCAAAAAGCACTCCGCGTTACCGAGAAGAATCTCAGTATTGTCGTATCAGAGGCAGAGCGGCTGACAACTCTAATTAATGAAGTATTAGATATCGCAAAGATGGAGGAAGGGAAAGTAGAATGGGACTTTCAGTCTATTGATCCATCCTCCATTTTACGGCAGGCGGTGGAAGCGACAACCCCTCTATTTCGTGATAAGCCAGTAGAGCTCATTGAAGATTTTCCGAATGTCTTACCCAATTGTGAACTAGACAAGAATCGCATTCTTCAAGTGCTGATCAATCTCATCTCCAATGCCATAAAATTCACTGAGAAAGGTTTTGTGAGGTGTTGTGGCAATGTTCACAATGGGAAACTTGTAATTAGAGTCATAGACAGCGGAATCGGATTATCGAGTTCCCAGAAAGACAAGGTGTTCGAGAAATTCATCCAAGTGGGAGATATTCTCACGAGCAAGCCGCAAGGGAGTGGACTAGGATTATCCATCTGTGAGCAGATCGTAGAAGCTCATGGCGGAAAAATTTGGGTTGAAAGTCAGTCAGGCTCTGGCTGTACTTTCTCATTCTCTATTCCACTACAATCCAGTACCGCTGAGCTCTGTCCTTCTACCATCGAGATCATGTCCCAAACTCTAGAAGCGTCGTATGAGTCTTACAGTTTTAATCGTTGATGATGAGCCGAATATCCGTTTCTTACTAGAACAGTCACTAGAAGAGTTAGAAGACGATTATGGCATCATGCTGCTAACAGCAGAGAACGGTCGTGATGGACTAGAGATGATCAAGGAGCATCAACCGGAGCTAGTCTTACTAGATGTCATGATGCCCTTTATGTCCGGACTAGAAGTTTGCGAAGCCGTGCGGGAAGACCCTGTATTAAAAGATACGACTATCATCATGCTAACGGCGAAGGGTCAAGTAAATGACAAGGATCATGGCATGGAAGCAGGGGCAGATTTATATCTGACCAAGCCTTTCCATCCCACTATGATTCTTGAGAAAGTCCTTGAGATTTTAACTCCCAAGTTGAGCCTAGTCTAAGGTGATGGTCCAGAGAAATAACATAGTTATTCGCAAAATCAAGAATATCTAGTCAGATTATTCCTCTTCAAATAGGGTTTTTCAAATCTACTCAAATAATCTTTCCCTGACCACTTTTCTACGATGAAATCTTCTCTATTGATGATGGCGCTTCCAAAACTTCGGAAGCTGCTTTCCAAGCCTAGTGCAAAGTTATTGCTCCAGGGCTTTGCGAAGACCTCAGAATTCTCAATTCATGATGAGAGTGGCAATGTCATTTGGGGAGAGCCAGTTGCAGTAGCCTCTCACATCACTGAGATCACAGTGAATGGAGAATTGCTCGGTACGGTACAGGGAAACTCTCCAATTGAAGCGATCGCAGCTCTAGTAACCTATCTCGCCAATCAAGAGCTCCAAGCCAAAAACCTAGCTAACGAAGCCTTAGCAAAATATGAGGAAATCAACTTCCTCTACGAACTTAGCCACCAGCTCACCCACTGCCAGACGGTGAAAGAGGTCGCGCAGTTGGCCCTGTGCGAATCGAACAAACTGATTTCAGCCTCTGGGGGCTCTGTCTTACTGCTCAACCCAGAGCGATCGCAGTTAGAGATCGCGGCGGCCTGGGGTGAGGCAGAACATTTCAATCAAGCGATCGCACCAGGACAAGGAATGCTCGGTAGTCTCTTTAACGCCGGCAAAGCAGAAATCATCAACGATGTTCCAGCAGATGAACGCTATCAGCCTGGAGAATATTCGATGCAATCTATGATTAGTGCACCGATTCAAGCTCGTCAGCATCAGCTCGGCATCATCAACCTATTTCATTCACGTCCGTTCTTCTACACCGCGAACGAATTACGCTTACTCATCACCACAGGTGAACAGGCGGGTGTCACCCTAGAAAACCTGACGCTCTTGGCAAAGTTTCAATAGTATTTTATCGAGCATGGAACTTCAGTCCTTATCTAAAGCTTATCGATGTAGAGGATAAGGCCGGAGGATTAAAGGTTTTACTTGATTGGGATGCAGAGCTATTCACAATCTCATAGGAGTATGTAGAAAAATTTCCGATAGGACGACTCAATCATAGATTCATTTTTTCAGGCGGCTTAATGTGCAGCCATAGGTCGTCACGAATAACACATAACAGCAAACAGATTCCTGATGCTTTAGCCGTAATATTACTGAGTCTAAAATTTGAGGAGTTAGCCTATCTACAATGAGTCTCCATCTCTGCGTGATAGGCTAATTTCGCTTTTAGATTAGATCGATGTTCTCAAATCAGATCATCCAACCGACCCAATGCATCCCAGCTCGGGAATAATAAAGTTAGTCAGATGTTTCCATCTTTTTGGGCATCCCATTGTGCTTTAGTCCTGTCTAGAAAGCGATCGCGTTAAACACTTAGCCCTGTTGAACATCACAACTTGGCTATCAACCTTACGCTCCCTTTCGTTTATATCCCTTTGCCCCCATGGTCGATCTTTCGCCATTACCGCTGCAGAGCAATGGCTCGCCGTCCCAGCAGATTGTCCCAAAACTCAGCGTCCATGGATTGTCTAAGACATTCCAATATCAGTCCCAACCGCTGACAGTTCTGGACAATGTGGATATTGAACTCCAAGCAAATGAGTTTATTTGCTTGGTGGGTTCCTCCGGTTGCGGTAAGTCCACATTGCTGAAAATTATTGCTGGCCTGATGTCTCCTAGCGAGGGGGAAGTCAGGGTCGAAGGCGAAGCCGTGGAAGGGCCTGGCTCCGATCGCGGCATGGTCTTCCAAAGTTATTCGCTGTTTCCTTGGCTCACCGTCGCCAAAAATGTGGAGTTTGGTCTCAAGCTCCAGGGCATGGCCAAGAAAGAACGGCAAGAGCGCATTGCCTACTATCTAGATGTTGTGGGACTGAGCCGCTTTGCCAATGCTTTGCCTAAGCAACTGTCGGGGGGGATGAAGCAACGTGCGGCGATCGCCCGGGCCCTTGCCAACGAGCCAGAAGTCATGCTGATGGATGAGCCCTTTGGCGCTCTGGATGCCCAGACCAAAGAACAGCTCCAGCAATTTATGCAGGAGATCTGGGAGCGCACCCACATGACCATTCTCATGGTCACCCATGATGTGGAAGAAGCCATATTCCTGTCCCACCGGGTCTATATCATGGATGCTCACCCCGGTCGGATTCGAGAGAATCTCCAAATCCCCTTGCCAGAGCATCGTGAGCTAGAGATCAAGCTCACCCCAGAATTTCTCAACCTCAAGCGACATATCACCAATCAACTGGGGCATTAAGTCCAGCAGGGAATTCTAGACCCAGCCAATCGAGTTCGCCGCCTCAGCCTCCAAAGCCAGCCCAAGTCTTCAGCCAGTAGAGCCAGTGACAAGCCAACCGGATTCCCCGTTAAACTCAGTCTCTAAACCACCAAACTCCCCTCGAAAACGCCTACGCTTAAGGCCCTCAACCTTTTGGAGCGTGCGCCGGGGCATTCCCACCTGGCTGAAGATCTTGATGCCCATTGTTGGTATCGGTCTCCCTTTGTTGCTCTGGTCTTTTCTGAGCTATAACGGCCTAGTCAAAGATATTTTTCTGCCGACTCCCGATAAAGTCATCACAACTGGACTTGAGCTGTTCCGAGAAGACGACCTGATCAAGGATATTCTCGCCAGTACAGGTCGTGTATTGGGAGGCTTCATCGCAGCTGCCTTAGTGGCCATTCCCATTGGTCTGTTAATGGGAACCTTTCACAGCATGGAGGGACTCTTCAGTCCCTTCGTCAGTGCAGTGCGATACATGCCCGTCGCAGCATTTGTCCCCTTGATCATCATCTGGGCCGGCATTGAAGAGCCCGCCAAGATCCTCATTGTCTTTATGGGGATTGTTCTCTACAACATCACCATGATTGTGGATGGTGTAAAAGCCATTCCAGACGAAGTCTTAAACGCGGCCTATACGCTCGGAGCCAATCGCTGGGTCCTGCTCTCCAAGGTCATTTTTCCAGCAGCATTACCTAGCATCATTAATACCCTGCGGGTCAACATTGCGGGGGCTTGGAACTTCCTCGTCTTAGCAGAGTTATTGGCTGCTTCAGAAGGCTTAGGCTTCCGCATCCTTCGCTCCCAGCGCTACTTACAAACCGATCGCGTCCTATTCTGCATTCTAATTATTGGAGTCATTGGCTTAACTACCGACTATGCCTTGAAGCGTTTGGGCATGGTGCTCACCCCTTGGGCAGAACAAGGTGAAAGACAGTCTTGAGGTTAGTCCCAATCAAACGGAATCGCCGTTGAATCTGAATTTCGAGATTAGGCCTCGGTCGGGTTCGCAACATCTAATAATTTACAAAATAGGTTCACCTGGGCCATCTGCTCCAATGTGCTGCAGCTTGCGGTGGCTAGGGCTGGGCTAGCGACCACAATAGCCAAACACTGAGCCCGCGAGACCGCTACGTTGAGGCGATTGCGGTTGAGCAAAAACTCGATCCCTCGGGGGGCATCATCGGTGGTGCTGGCACACATGGAAACAATCACGACGGGGGCTTCTTGGCCCTGAAATTTGTCGACGGTACCAATGCGGGCCTCTTCGCCGAGGCAATCGCGCAGCTTGCCCACTTGAAGGTTGTAAGGGGTAACGATAAGGATATCGTTGAGGGTGATTTCGCCTTCGACTTCACCGCGATCGCTCACATAGCCAACACCTAAAAGTTGTTCAATCAACTCATGAATAACCTCGACTTCCTCATCGCTGGTCTGTCCATTGCCTTGATGGAGCACCGGCACTACAGCAATGCCATTGCTGCGCACCACTTCCCAGCCCTGCTCTGTGCCGCTGGGTCCCGATAGATAGTCAAAGCTGAGGCGGTTGTATCTTGTATCGGGGTGGTGAGTGAGGCGGCTTTCGTAAATGCCCTCGGAAATATAGCGAGCGATCGCAGGCTCCATGCGATAGGTCACACCCAGAAAAATCCCAAGCTCCTCAGGGACGGTAGCCTTGCCGTTAAGCAGATAGCCAAGCGCCGACTCGCCACTTTCACCGGGATGGTTACCCTGTATGGGCTGCTCCAACTGCATGGGGTCACCAATCAAGACTAGGTTACGAGCACAACGGGCTAGGGCAACAAGATTGGCTAGGGAAACTTGCCCCGCTTCATCGATGAATAGGTAGTCAAATTGGTCTACGGCTTCTGCTCGGCAAAGCTGGAACACCGTTGCGCCGACGAGCTGGAATTCTGGCGGCAGAGCTTCAGCGATCTTCTTTTTGAAGGCGACACCAGCTTTAGCCTTCGCCTTTTCGGTACTGCTAGGAATTTGGGCAATGCCGAATCGGCCATCGGTCTCTTCGCTGTAGCCCTGGACTCTAGCCAGCAGGTTGAAGATCACGGCATGGCTGTTGGCCGAGACAGCGATGGTTTTGCCTTGCTGAAGCAGGTTGAGAATCACCTTGGCGGCAGTAAAGGTTTTGCCGCTGCCTGGGGGGCCTTGGATGCAGAGACAACTGTTATTCAGATTAGAGATGACACGCAGCGTCCCAGCCAGTAGATTCTCGTCTGACGGAACCAGTGGCCCCTCACTGTGACCCAAGACCCTAGGATTACGCCGCTCTAGAAAGTCAGCGAGGGCGGGTTGTAATTCGCTGCTATCTTTCCAGCACTGCACCGTTTCCAAAATCGCATTGGAAATCTGTCCTGTGCGAATCTGGGTCATATCCATTAGGCTCGTGCGGCTAGGCGGCTCCCAGTTCGGCTCCTCCTCTCGAATCGCTTTTAGCTTCTTATCGCTAATTTTGATTCGCGCCACCCCACTAGCTGCATCCACATCTAATAGCGAGCAATCCTTCATGGCCTCACTCTGGGTCATCCAGCAACTCGTACCTTCTTTCAGCTTCGTCTCCTGGCCTGGCTCAAAGCGATACTCAAAGGCCCAAGAACGCTTGACCTGCTCTGGTACAGCATCCGTACGCTGAAGCCCCGCCAGACAATCTAGCTCATCAGCCAAATCACTTTCATCCGCGATCAGCCAGCTAAACCGCTTCCACCAAAAGGGCTTGGCCTCTCGGCGATGGAAATCCAATAGATGACCGAGCAACTGCTTACCGCCAGGTTCCAGCACCAGCTTCTCAGTCCAGGGCTGAGGCGTAACATCATCCAAGAGTTCCATAGCCAACTGACCGGCAGGCGTTTGTTCAACCACCTGCTGTTCCTCAATCGTCTTGACTGATTCCGTTGCACAGTAGGCGAGACCTGCTTCAACTTGAATGCTCCGCAACCAATCAGCCAGTGCCTTCGTTGAGTCACAGTCGTCCCTGTTGTAGTCATAGATATCCTTGAGTATTTTTGAGTCATTCGGTGACTCCCTCTCACCGGACTGCATCCACTGGAAATACTGCACTACCGAGGCTTGGGCATTAACCACATCGCCTTCACGCTTTTTCCAGTAGAGATGCTCCAGGTTCTTGATGGAATAAGACGGCTCGCCCACACACAGCCCCTGACGCACCACTTGATACAGATCGACAAAGACGTTGTCCCGCAGCAGATTATCTAGCTTTTCCTCGCGGGTCCCGTAACGACCCATCAGTCGCTTCAGGGCTGTCGTCTCATAGGGGGCGTAGTGATAGATATGCATCGCTGGGTCTGCAATCCAGCGCTCATAGGTCCAGTCAATAAAGTCCTCGAAGGCCTGCTTCTCTTGAACTGGATTGTGCGCCCACCAGTCTTTAAACTTCAGCTCATCCGCCTCTTCGTAGGTTGCACCCAACAAATACTCTAATCCTGCTCCTCCCTCTGCCAAGGGATAACCTTCCATATCGAAGAAGACATCTAGCTCACTCCCAAGCGGCAACAGCGTAAGTCCATAGCGGTCCTTACCTTCTGGCTTGGGCAATAGCTCGTACAGCGGCTTCTCTTGCCCCTCACTCTCTCGCTGGAGTTTGGCCTGCAACCGCAGCCGCTCAAAGATCTCTCGGTTGAGCTTCGCGACCTTCATTCCAGGCTGGGCCTCGGCAAGCTGTTGCACCGTGCTGATGCCCGCTGCCTCCAGTCGCTGAATCTGCTTGGCAGAAATATTTGCGACCTGGCTGAGGTGATCCGCTGCACCTAGCATTTGCTCTGCTACTGCCTGCCAATCACCATGGTCACCCGCCATGGGAACTGGCTGCTGTTGCTGATTAAATTCCTTCATTGAGCAGAGGAACGATCGCCTCACTTGTCGATAGTAATGAAAGTAATCTTCAGTGCGAAACGCCTTGCGTTCCCCCGTTCCCAAGACCAGCTCAAACGAGCCAGGACGCAATCCCTGCACCTGCGCCAACAAGTCACAGTAGGCACAAAGCTGAATCACAAAATAAGGTTTAGGATTCAAGGCCAACTTGCATTCCACTGGGATATAGCTCCAGTCTCCCAGTTGCGAGGGCACCTCTACCCGACGCATCAGGTCCGCATAGCCTACCCAGTCGCCGTAGCGAAGAGCTGCCTGGTAAATCCAGGGCTTTCCCTCGACCATGGCAATAGCCGTTGCTTCAAAACCACCACGATTCTCAACCTGAAAAATCTGCTCACCGTTTCCCAGCAGTTTTTCCAGATAGCGCTGCTCATGCTCGTTTCCCAGCTTGGTCAGCACCGCCATCATCTCATCGGGCTCCGTCTTGGCCGGGAGTTGATCTGGCTGTTCTAGGGAGGCTCGCTCCATCCAGGTGGCAAAATCGCTTTGGATGAATTGGATGAGATCTTTTGGGGAAAAGAGGAGGCGATCGCCTTGCTTCTGCATGGGTAGCCATCAATACAGGTGTTCGTGATTGTCCCACGAACCTGAGGCCACCTTCTAGGCAAAGTTGAGCCGAATCCAAGGGCTGCCAGCAATGTAACAACAAAGAGGCTGGGCAATGGCTACCCAGCCTCCAAAATGGCACTCACTCATACAAGAACGAAATCAACTTTCGATTACACCGGCTTCTTCGCTCTCACCCAGAGAAATCCCTCATGCCCCATTCGGTAAGACAACTCATCTTTGAAGAATGGAGCATAGTTTCCGCCAAGCTCACCCGTCTCATCGTCAGGTTCTTGCTCAGCCAATCGATATGACTGAATCTCCAGCTGATTTAATAAATTATCTTTAATGCATTGTTCAGTTAACCTTTGGGGCTCATGGGGTGAAGCAGGCTCCTCCAAATTGAAGCTACCAATAAATAACCCACCCGGCTTTAGGACCCTCAAGATCTCATTGCACATCACGGCAAAATCATTGACATGGTCAATGGCATTCATCGTGAACATGACATCAACAAAATCAGATGGTAAAGGAATTGCTTTTTCAGTACATTTCACATAAGCCATGCCGTGATTCAAAACATCATTTGTAAATTCGTCAGCATAGCGATCTGCAATCACATCAATACCAAATCGCATAAATGCAGCGTTAGCCCAAGCGAGGCTACCGCGAGGCCCACAACCAAAATCAGCAACTACTTTATCTTGAAGGAATGCATCTGAATCCTCCTCCGCCATCGCCAACATGAGCCGTTCATAATGATGATTTTTGAAACGGCCCCCATCCATTTCTAGCCGGCTATTCCAATAGGACAATTCAGCATCATGCTTGCCTGTCAAGTACTCTAAAGCCTTTCGTATAGGTTGTTTTGCAGTCTCTGGCAATGCGACCTTGAGAGTTTGCCTAATAATCATAATTTGATGCTTAATTCCGACTAGGGTACTAATCAGCAGTTATAGAATCACACAGCGGACAGTCATTTAAGATGTCGCAAAAGCGACATTTACTAAAGCGACATTCACGACACAATGACTGCACCAATCTATCCTAAGTTCCTTAAAGATACCCTAATGCTGCTAAGGACTGCACAGAAGGAAACATCACTAAAAAATACTCAGTAGAGGAAATTAAAGGAAACAGCCTATGACCATACAGATCGACTCAGTACATTCTCAAATACATCTTTTCTCGAGAGTAAAATTAAGCACATTCAAAACCAAGTATTTAACAAGACAATTCTTTCTTAAAAGAGATAGAGCCGCGCAAAGTTCACTCAGATAATTACACTTTAATCATTGAGATCTGAGTGACCAAGATCACGCCATTGAGTTATCACATCGCGAACGCGGCATTTGAGACCTTTGCTCTCAGGAAAGCCTCCATCATCAGCACGGGACCAAGCCCTTTGGTCATTGACCCACACATCGAAGATGCTGCTGTTGTCAGTCTTAAGGGTGAGTTTAAAGGGTGAGTTCATCAATCCTTGTTCGAAGGCGGAGAGTCGTTCCTGAGCCGACCAGGCAGAGCGCAAAAGCCATTTGCCTCCCGTGCAGTCGGGAATGATGATTTGGGTTCATTGGAAATGGAAGATCGAATGCCCGCATTTTGACTGACCCCACGCATAAGTCCAGCAGGAATTCAATTCAACCCCATATTTTGAAAGACAGATGCCATTCCCAATGGCTTGTTCTTGACTTTGGTATGGATTTACAACTTTCTTTTAGCAATTAGAGAAGGTTCGATTTAAGAAATATGGGCTAACTCCACTCCATTAGCGAAGTTGCCCTAATAACAATATTGGGGACATCTTACTTTTTTGAAGTTGTTCCCATCCTTCAAAAGACTTTGTTTTCATCAACTTTATGCCTAAGTCAGATCGAAGGCAGGCCTATTGGCGTGCCAATCTCAAGCTCATTTTTTCCTTGCTCGGCGTATGGGCATTTGTTTCTCTTGTTTGCGGAATTCTTTTCGTTGAGGTTCTCAATCAAGTTCAATTCTTTGGCCTTCCCTTGGGCTTCTGGGTAGCTCAACAGGGATCTATCCTGACCTTTGTCGGGCTAATTTTTATCTACGCTTTCCAGATGGATAAGCTAGACCAGCGCTATCGAGATCGCGCCCCTGCCATAAACCCATCCACCATGGATGCTCCTAACAATAGGGAGAAAAACTATGGGAGTTGAGCTTTGGACGGGTCTCTTCGTCGGCCTCTCCTTTTTGATGTATGCCTATATAGGCTGGCGTTCCCGCGTCCGCGATAGTAAAGGCTTTTTTGTCGCAGGACAGGGCATTCCAGCCCTCGCCAATGGTGCGGCAACGGCAGCGGATTGGATGTCCGCCGCATCGTTTATTTCCATGGCGGGGTTGATCTCGTTTATGGGCTATGACGGTTCGATCTACTTGATGGGTTGGACTGGGGGCTATGTGTTGCTGGCGCTGTTGCTGGCCCCGTATCTGCGCAAGTTTGGCAAGTACACGGTGCCGGATTTTGTGGGCGATCGCTACTATTCCAACGTCGCTCGCTTGGTCGCAGTTGTAGCTGCAATTTTTGTCTCCCTCACCTACATCGCCGGGCAAATGCGCGGCGTGGGCATTGTCTTTAGCCGCTTCCTCCAAGTGGACATCAACACCGGCGTATTTATTGGCATGTTGATCGTGGGCTTCTTTGCCGTGCTGGGCGGGATGAAGGGCATTACCTGGACCCAAGTAGCTCAGTATTGCGTGCGGATCATCGCCTATATGATTCCGGCGATCGCCCTCGCTTTCATCCTCACAGGCAACCCCATCCCTCAGTTCGCCATGACCTTTGGCGATATCAGCACCAAGCTCAACGAGATTCAGGTGGACCTGGGCTTTGCCGAGTACACCCAGGCCTTTGCCAACAAGTCTATGCTGGATGTGCTGTTTATCACCATCGCCTTGATGGTGGGTACAGCGGGATTGCCCCATGTCATCGTGCGCTTTTACACCGTCAAAGATGTAAGAGCTGCACGGTTCTCAGCGGGCTGGGCCTTGATGTTTATTGCTCTGCTGTACACCACGGCTCCGGCGCTATCCATGTTTGCCCGCTATAACCTCGTCAACACGCTCAACAACGCCAGTGTGGAAGAGGTGCAGCAGTTGGACTGGGCTCAGAAATGGGAGAACACTGGCCTACTGGGCTTTGACGACAAAAACGGCGATGGGCGTTTCCAGCTCACTCCAGATGAAACCAGCAACGAAATCACCATTGACCGCGACATCATTGTGCTGTCCACGCCGGAAGTGGCAAAGCTGGCTCCCTGGGTGATTGCTCTGGTGGCCGCAGGCGGCTTAGCAGCGGCGCTGTCCACGGCCTCTGGTCTGCTCTTGGTCATCTCCAGCTCCATCGCCCATGACGTCTATTACCGGCTAATCAACCCTGATGCCTCAGAGCGCCAGCGGGTGTTTGTCGGTCGGATTATGGTGGGCTTTGCCCTAGCCGTCGCCGGTTACTTCGGCATCAATCCACCGGGCTTTGTCGGGCAAGTCGTCGCCTTTGCCTTTGGTCTGGCAGCGGCGAGTTTTTTCCCGGCGATTATGTTGGGTATTTTTGATAAGCGCACCAATCGGGAGGGGGCGATCGCGGGCATGGTCACAGGCCTGGCATTCACAACCTTCTATATCGTAGGGGTCAAGTTCTTTGGCATGTCCACCTGGTTCTTCGATATCTCCGCTGAGGGGATTGGCACTGTGGGTATGGTGTTGAATTTGGTGGTGACGCTGGTGGTTTCTCGTTTGACACCGCCGCCACCCCAGGAGATTCAAGAGCTAGTGGAGAACTTGCGATCGCCAGAGCCTGCAATCGCGCCAGAGCCAAATGCTGTCCACTAAC
>CALLPZ010000222.1 GCA_938015405.1 uncultured Pseudanabaenaceae cyanobacterium | reverse complement strand
CAACCTTGGCTCACGGTCTTCCCGATTCCAAAGCTTGAACAGGGCTTTCTGGGCTTAGTTCGCATCATGAATCAGTTCCGAGGAGCTGCAATCTCTACGGGACAGTTATTTTCTTCTGCCTAGAGTCATTGAAGAGCGTTAAGTGATGACCCCACAGCAAGGGCCCGGTGGCTGAGCGAAATCGAAGCCACCGGGCCCTTGCGATCGTTTCGCGGTGCCTAGCCTGCCAAAAACTGGCAATTCCAGACGATGTTTGGTGGCTTAGTCGATTTCTATAAATGTTTATCCCAGACAGAGTTCCCTCCTGGGAGGGAGTCAGGGTGAGTTTGCCATGCTTTGACGCTTAGGCCTTAGCGAACCCACCTCTGCTTCCCGAGAGGAGAATCTGCGTTGGTCTCCTCTTTGTGAGAAATCACCTTAGGTGATTTCTGAGACTAAGTATCCCCCCTTGCTCCAGAGGCAAAACAACCCCTCCTAGCCTCCCCTCAAAACAGGGGAGGAACACACTGGAGAGATGCGCAAAGCTTCTGATGCTTACAGGCCATAGGCTCCTCCCTTTGCGAAGGGGAGGTTGGGAGGGGTGGATTTCGATTCCAGCTCAAGAGGGCTTCTGATGAACATTGGGACTCTCTTTCATAGAAATCGCCTTACTGGTCGTGCTTACTTGGTTTGCACTGTCAGCACCTGTGGCGGTGTGGCATCGGGGGGATACAAGAAGTCGAATCTGACTAAGCGGTGTTCACCTGGTTCTAGGTTGAGTTCTACCAGGGGTTTCCCTTGTTCGCCTCGCTTTTGCACCAGGTGCACATAGCGAGTGCGAGGCCGCTTTTGGTCATCGCTGTAACGCACTCGTACCGTGCCTCGGAAGAAGGTTGGTTTAGCCCGCTCCACAAAGAAGCGCAGTCCGTTCTGAGAAAGCACGTCCTCTTTGATCGGTGTTTCCAGCGCCAAGGTTACGGTTTGGGCTTGATCGCTATTGTTGATCAAGGGCAGGCTGAGATCGTATTCGATGCCATAGTTGCCGTGGGCTTGGTAGGCCGTGTCAGGATAGCGGCGAATCATGGTTGCTGACTGGTTTTGGCCTGTTCCCTGACGGCCTACGTTGAGGGTTGCTAGACCGTAGGAGAAAGCTCCACCAGACGCTGGAATATTGAGGTGGTAGTCATCGCGATCGGTCAGGGTGGCTCGCCAGCGTGAGCCCTCAGCGACCCCTGCTACGCGACCGTAGATAACGCCGCCGGGTTCACCGATGGGGGTCGGTACTTTGTCCCGAGGGCCAGACAGCTTCCCACTCTGGGCCAGCGTTTGCCAATCCTCTAGGCTAGGCGGGATTTCGGCGTCACCATCAGGTGTTGCAAATAGCGCCATGCTGGCCATTTGCACAGGACCATCGCTGTAAAGGCGGAGCAGGCTGGAGCGGCCGTTGATGGGGGGCTCTAGAGTTTTGACCGTGATGGGCAAGTTGAATAGCATGCGACTTTCCCCAGCGGGTATCACCACGCTTTCCGGCAGGATGTCCTGGCGACGGCCTCGCAGTACGTCGCTCATGGCTCGGCTGCCTGGCCCCGCAAAGACTTCACCGTTGGGGTTGTCCTGGAATGGGTCGATGTCGAAAAATGGTGCATCGGGCTGGCTTAGGTAGCTAGCGCCTTGGAGCACGTAGACAGTGACGGCTTGATCGCTTGGGTTTTCTACCAGAATGCCGAGGTAGAGCGTGCGTAGATCTTCAGGCGGGTCCGCTTTGGCAATGTGGTGGGCAAAAATGTCAAAGCGTCCATTGAAGGTGAAGTCTAAATGGGCACTTGGATCTGATTTCCCTTCGGGGGCGAGGGTGGAGAGTAATATGCCTTCTTGAAGGACCAGCTCAGGGCTATTGCTGTTGAAGACGGGGATGCTGTCTAGGCTATTGGGTAAAGGCCGAACTTCCTGGGGGCGAACGATTTCCTCAGGCTTCGTGGCTTGGGCTAAGGCAGGTTGAGAAATAAGAGGAGCGGCAGGTACAGAGAGGCCTGCGAGAGCTAGAAGTGTAAAAAGTGACTTTCTCACGACGGGAAACCCCTGATGAATTTCGATAAATCTCTCGGATTCTGAGTCGGACGCTGGAGTAATGGAATGAGGGGATGCATGGCTCACGTTTCATGCTGCGCGTTGTATCGGCGCAACTGCTACGCAAATTTCCGAACGAACTGCTTTGCCAATGACCCATTCCATTCGCATTTTGCTCATTGATGATCAAACAACAATCCGCCAAGCACTTCAAATGTTGCTGGAACGGGAACCGGGGTTTGAAATCATTGGTGGTGCTGCTGACGGTGAAACCGGTATTGCCTTTGTGGAGCGCCTCAAACCGGACTTAGTCCTGGTGGACATTGAAATGCCGGGAATTGACGGCATTGAGACCACTCGCATTATCAAAGATCGTTTCCCCGAAACCAATATTTTGGTGCTCACCGGCCAAGATGACCAGTCCTATCTGCAGCGGGCGCTACAAGCTGGGGCGAAGGGCTACTTGCTCAAGACTACTCCGGC
This sequence comes from uncultured Pseudanabaenaceae cyanobacterium, assembly GCA_938015405.1. Taxonomy (GTDB): domain Bacteria; phylum Cyanobacteriota; class Cyanobacteriia; order PCC-9006; family JAAUQQ01; genus JAAUQQ01. Next base: position 19,939 of record CALLPZ010000222.1, on the reverse strand, counting down.
TGAGGATCTGATCTACGCCATTCGCTCTGTGCAAAAGGGCTACAGCCAGGTGAGTCCTGGACTGATCGAGAAGATGATGAGTAAGACTCATCCTGCACTAGAGCCAGTGGTTCCGACGACGTCCCACGGGCAAGATTTTGTGTCTTGTCTGGAGGGGATGCAGGACTTTAAGCTGCGTTGTCGAGCACTTCAGTCTCGAATCCGACCGATGCACCGAAAAGGCAAGATGTTGCGGCTTCGATTGGACAAGCTGGACTTCCATCGCGATCGCTTTTTCCAGTGGGAGAAGCCGAAGCCTTTGACCGTCGCTCTGGCTCCTCAAAATTATGGCTTGGAAGACGAAGAAGCGGATGTCCCCACAGCAGTCGAATTTGTCATCTAGAACAGAGCTGAGACTGCTTCTTCTCTGGGCTGAAATCCTTGCTATACAGCAGGCCTAGCGCCTGCTGAAATCATCAATCTGCAAGTAAATTGCCTTCGGTTTTTTCCGGAACTGGGGGCAATTTTTTGCTGCGTTAAGGCGGTGATTCTCCCCTTGGCAAATTAGAACGGAGGACGATAATTCCGCATCTATTCGGGGCACCTTAACCCTAACGGTTCGAGCCAAGGGGCTCATTATTCACAGCTTGGCATGATTGCACAGAAACCTCCCGCTAATCTCGGACAGATGGACGAACAGCTTGCTGGTCTCAATCAGCAGTTGGCTCAGTCTGCTTCGGTGCTAGACGAGTTGGCTAGCATTCAGGTGCAGTTTGATGACTTGGCTCAAACCTATGCTGATTTCAAAGCCTATGCCCAGCGCTTGCAATCAGAAGATGGGGGCGGAATCGTAACCCTGCGACAGGACATGGAGCAACGCTTCCTAGCCGTCGAAAACAGCATTAAGGATGCCCAACGCAGCTTTGCTGATGGCGGCGGCGAGGGTGAAGACCCCCGCGAGGCAGTCCAGATTCATATCGAGAACTTAGAGAATCGCCTGCGTCAAGAGCTTCGAGGTGCCTTGAGCCGCATTGACCAGGCAGGCTTTAGCCCTGTGCAGATTGAGAAAGTCGAAAAACTGGATATTCAAATGCGTGGCATGCGCAATGCACTGCGCACTGCTGAGCGGCGGGAACGCATGTTGCAGAATTGGTTGGCTGCGGTGACCATCATGGCGCTGATGGCCTTGGGTATGCCCATGCTAATGCCTTTGATTTTGGGAGACAGTGACCCCAGCCCAGTGAAGAGCCGTAGCTCGGCGAGGTCTTTGAAGCTGGGCAAGCCTAGCCCTTTGTCGGAGAGTATTGACACTGGTTTTGAGTCTGCTCCCTCAGCTAGGGATTCCTCTCGGAGCTTACGTCGCGATCTCCTTTAGATAAGGGGCTGCTAGATAAGAGGCTGCTTGGATAGAAGCGTCTGGGCAGTCATGGAGTTGGCTTCCAATGCTAGAGGCTCTCTAGCCAGCTGCGAGTCTAGAGAATGGCATTCGCGATCTGCCGAGACTCTTCTTCCAGAGAGACGTTGTGTCCTTCGCTTTTTCATCTATCGCATCGCCCATTGGGCTGGACAGATGCCGCTATCTTGCGGAGCATAGCTTTGTCCTTCCACTGTGGCCGCTACTCATGGATGCATCCTTTAGCTACGCTGAACAGACTGTTGAAGCCTTGGCTCAGCGGCTTGCCGAGGTTGAGCCCGATTCTCTCCAGTTGATTGATGTGCGCGAACCTGCGGAAGCAGAGATTGTCTCCCTAGATCACTTTGAATTATTGCCCTTGAGCCAGTCCCAGCAGTGGTCAGGGCAAATTTTGGAGCGCTTTTCCCCTGAGAAGGAAACTTGGGTGCTCTGTCACCACGGGATGCGCTCTGCCCAGATGTGCCAATGGCTGACGAGCCAGGGATTCAGTAGCGTCAACAACATTAGTGGTGGCATTGATGCCTATGCTCGCCGGATTAATTCGGAGCTGGCACTGTATTAGTTCAATTCTGAGCGGAAAGAGCTCACGGACGGGCTCAAGGCAGAGTTGCTTTTCGAGTGACGATGCTTCTTTTGGGGTCTGTGCTTGCGTTGATCCCCCAACGATCCCCGACTGAGAAGGGTGACTCTGATATTAGGGGATTCATCTGTTATGTTTGAGGCAGAAATTGCCCAAGCTCTGGGGGATCATGGATTACCAGTTCTCCCAAGCCCATCACCCCCTTCCCTATGTCTCAGGCCCATAGCCAACGGGTGATCCTCAGCCACCGCCATGAGCAGGTGCTCAAAGCTACTGTTCAGCATTACATCGCCACCGCTGAGCCGGTGGGCTCGAAGGCGATCGCCCAGGGCTATGATTTTTCTGTCAGCCCGGCCACGATTCGCAATGCCATGGGCTGGTTGGAAAAAGAAGGCTTGCTCTATCAGCCCCACGTTTCTGCTGGGCGCGTGCCCTCGGACTCAGGCTATCGAACCTATGTGGATCGCCTGATTACCTCTCCCCTGACACCTCAATCTCAGCGGATGGGCCAAACCTTGAGCCAGGGCTTGAGTGCTGGGAATTGGAGCACTGAGGCATTATTGCGGCGCACGTCCCAAGTGTTGTCCACGGTGAGTGGCTACATTGCCTTGGTGACCCTTCCACAACATGGTGGGGCGCGACCTAAGCATTTTCAGCTGGTGCCCATGGAATCTGGGCGAGCCATGTTGGTGGTGGTAACGGACAACTACCAGACCCATTCCACTGTGTTTGATGTACCGGGCTGGGATGAGGAAGCCCAGATGCCGGATTTAGAGGATCGCATCCAGCGGGAATTGGAGGCCATTTCTAATTTCCTCAATCACCAGTTGCGATCGCAGCCTTTTAGTCAGCTTCATAATCTGGATTTACAGGAGCTGGGTGAATCCTGTGAGCGCTACAGCGATACCATCTGTTCGTTTCTCATTGCCCTAGCGGAGAGCCATCGAGTTCCCCATCTGACTCAGATTTTGATTAGTGGCATTTCAGAAATTTTGCAGCAGCCGGAGTTCAATGAGCTGGCCCAGCTACAAACGGTCATCCATCTTCTAGAAGAGGAGCAGGACTTACTCTGGCCGGTGATTTTTGAAGGCAATGGCAGCCCCATAGACCAGCGTGAGCGGGTTTCAGTGCGCATTGGAGCCGAAAATTCCCTAGAGCCCATGCAGGCCTGTACGTTGGTTTCTGCTCTGTACCACTGTGGTGATGAGCCCGTGGGCAGTGTGGGCCTGTTGGGTCCGACTCGGATGGATTATGGCGTGGCGATCGCCTCGGTAGAGGCTACGGCAGATTACCTCTCTGATGTTTTGCGATAGTTGCTGGATACGCTAGATGAGGAGCTTCGTTGAAGGACTTCGTGATCCCTAAACCTAAGAATTCTCAGCATTCGATTTGCAAAGTCTTGGATGAGGAAGGGATGAGGTGCGGAACATCTCAGGGGCGATCGCTATCTTGTTTAAGGTATGAGCGTGCTGAAGCTCTATCACAGCTATTACGGTGCGTCTCGGATTACTCGTTGCTGAGGCTAGTTGTCATGAACCTTTTGAAAACTCCCTGGGGCGCCTTTGCGGCTGCTGCCCTGGCTGTGCCACTGATGGGCCAATCTGCCCTGGCTCAAAGCCAGCAAATTTGCATTGTGGAGCAACATAGCGACAAGGTGGTTTGCGGTCGTGTGGCCACCAACCGTGAGATTTCCAGAGCAGGCCATGGCCGCAACGGTAGCCGAGGCTATGGGAACGCTCGCCGTGGTGGAAACTCCCGTCATGACAATGGCGTTTACGGTAATCGTGAGCATCGCTATGAAACTCGGACAGTTTCTAACCGTCGGGACTGGTCCGATGTCTACGATGAGTTGGATGATATCTACAAGGAAGTCCTAGGTCGCAACATTGGCCGGGATGGCCTGCGCACCTATGTGCGCCGTCTGGAACAGGGCTGGAGCCTAACGAGGATCCGTCAAGATGTTGCCAAGAGCGATGAGGCAGAACAGGCTTTGGATGGGGTCTATCGCCGCATTTTAGGCCGAGGAGTTGATCCTTCAGGCTTCAAAACCTATAGCCGTAAGCTCGCTCAGGGGTCGTCTCTGCGGGATGTGGCGCGGGACTTGCAGAAGAGCAAGGAGGCTCGTGGCCGTTAGAGGCTGATTGACTTTACATATGGCCTGCGGTGTTTTTGGCATACTCCTGGCCTGCATGTAAGGGATCTAAACAAGAGACCATAGGATGCGGTGGCTGAGGTCTGAGGACCATAGCCACCGCATTATTCTTGTTGCCATACACTGAGAAGATTGCTGCCTGAGTCGAAGGGAATTCATGGAATCTGCTGTTGAACGGCTGCTTGCGGATCTCAAAGATGACGAGGAGGCGGTGCGCGATCGCGCGACAGAGGCGCTCTGGCATCGCTGGTTCCATGCCAAGGGGATGGTCGGGCTAGATGTGTTGCAGCATGCCCAGAAATTGGTAGAGGCTGAGGACTTTCTTGCAGCTGAAACGTTGCTGTCGGACTTAATTGCAGATCTACCCGACTTTGCGGAGGCCTGGAACCGTCGGGCGACGCTGCGCTATATGCAGGGGCGTTATCGCAAGTCTCTCTACGACTGTCGTGTGGTAGTGCGGTTGGTGCCTTATCACTTTGGGGCGCTCCATGGCATGGGCCTATGCCATGCGGCCCTGGGGGATTTTCGGGAAGCTATCCATGCGTTTAATCGCGCCTTGGAAATTCAGCCCCATGCCCAGATCAACCGAGTTTTGATGTTGGAATGCACGGCCAGGCTGTCCTAGGGGATACTACTGCTGGAGGGGAAAGATTTTTTAGGATAGGCAGCTGAACATTGGGCGTAACAGAGCAAGGCTTGACAGAGCAAATTTTGTCCCAGATTCCTGGTAATCCTTGGGCGGGGCTTCAGCGAGCTGATGGACTGTGGACGGCCATTCGTGAAGGCCAGCGCACCATTCCTTCGATGGTTGAGACCCGTGCCACTGCCATGGGGGAACCGGACTGGGATGTGGTGATCGCTGGGGCGACTTTAGGCGTTGTTATTGGAACTGCGTTGGCCCAGCGAGGCTGGCGAGTTGCTTTGCTGGAGCGGGGTGAGCTGAGGGGGCGGGAGCAGGAGTGGAATATTTCCCGCAAGGAGCTTAAGGTTTTAGTTCGCTTGGGGTTGCTGACGGAGGATGAGCTAGAAGGGGCGATCGCCAGTCAATACAATCCAGCGCGGGTGGCTTTCCATCAAGGGGTGGAGCTTTGGGTCGAGGATGTCCTTAATATCGGTGTAGATCCGGTTGAGTTGCTAGATCAACTCAAGGGCAAGTTCCTGATCGCAGGAGGACAACTGCTGGAACATACTCCTCTGAAGCAGGCGATCGTCCACCAAGATGGCATAACTATCCAAGCGGGTGAGAAATCCTTAAAAACTCGCTTGCTGCTGGACATGATGGGACATTTTTCACCCATTGCTGCTCAAGCTCGTAATGGAGCTCAGCCCGATGGGATCTGTTTGGTGGTGGGCACCTGCGCCGATGGCTTTGAACAGAACAATCCCGATGCCAATCGCAGTGGCGATCTGATGGCTTCGTTCACCCCCATTCGAGACCAGTGCCAATATTTCTGGGAAGCTTTTCCGGCCAGGGATGGTCGCACGACTTACCTGTTTACCTATATCGATGCTGACTCGGGGCGGCAGAGCCTGGAAGCGCTGTTCGATGACTACTTTGACTTGCTGCCGGAGTACCAAGGGGTTGAGCTGGGCCAGTTGAATTTCAAGCGTGCCCTATTTGGGGTGCTGCCCTGCTACCGCAAGAGTCCGCTCAAGCCCGGCTGGGACCGAATTTTGCAGGTGGGCGATAGCAGTGGCACCCAATCTCCCTTGAGCTTTGGCGGCTTTGGGGCCTTGCTGCGCCATTTGCAGCGGTTGGTGGATGGCCTAGATGAAGCCCTAACGGTTGACTGTCTGGATCGAAAGGCACTGGGGCTGATCAACGGCTATCAGCCCACTATTGCCGTCACCTGGTTGTTCCAGCGGGCCATGCGAGTGGGGCTAGAGCAAAAGCTGTCCCCCAACCAGGTCAATGAAATGCTGTCGGCGGTGTTCCGCGTGATGGAAGCTTCGGGGGAGAAAACGCTGAAGCCGTTTTTGCAGGATGTGGTGCAGTTCCCTGCTCTGGCGAGCACCATGCTCAAGACAGGCTTGGCTTCTCCCCTCACCGTGGCCAAGGTTTTACCCCAGGTGGGTCTCCCGGCACTGCTGCGTTGGACTGGGCATTACGCCGGTTTGGGAGGTTACAGCTTGCTCAATGCCTTGCGGCAAGGGGGGGCTCCGGTGGAACTCAAGCTCTCTCCCCAGACAATGTTCTACCTCCATCGCTGGCAGGAGCTGTTGGAGTATGGGGCGGGCATGGATTATGAAGACTGATTGATGCTCGCCACCCATTACCATAGAGAACTACCCTGTGCATCCTTGTTGATAACGGTCCATGTTGATTAAGTCTCCTGCCCAGCGGCGTTTACAAGCTGAGGTCGATTGTCCTGATGATCAGATTGATCTGGCTCGAGCAGCGCTGTGGATTGCCCAGGAGGAATATCCCGATTTGGACACCAGCGCTTATTTAAAGCAGCTGGACACCATGGCTGAGGAGCTGCGCGATCGCCTACCTGCCGAGCGTTATCCCCTGAAGGTCATCCAGGCGATCAATCGCTACTTATTTGAGGAATTGGGGTTTAGCGGAAACGACACAGACTACTACGACCCTCGTAATAGCTTTCTCAACGATGTACTGGAGCGGCGGACCGGTATACCCCTAACGCTCTCCATCGTTTATTTAGTTCTAGCCCAGCGGCTGGATTTCCCCATGGTGGGTGTGGGAATGCCGGGGCATTTCATCATCCGACCCCAGATCGCAGAGATGGAAATCTATGTAGATCCGTTCCACAAAGGGGAGGTGTTGTTTGCCGAGGATTGTGAGCGCCGCTTGGAGAAGGTCTTTCAGAGAGCGGTTCCTCTGACGCCAGAGATGCTGCCGGAGGTGACGCCGCGCCAATGTCTAGTGCGGATGCTGACGAACCTCAAGATGATTTATCTGAAGAAATCCTATTTTGGTCAGGCGATCTCTACGATCAATGGGCTGTTGATACTGACCCCGGATGCCCATCGGGAGCTGCGCGATCGCGGTTTGGTGCTCTATGAGCTGGAGCGCTGGCAAGAATCTAAGGAAAACCTGGAGCAGTATTTGAGCCTTACCCAGGATGCTGAAGATAAGCGGGTGATTCAACAGTTAGTCGACTACATGGAACAAATGCTTTAGTTTTCTCTCTGATCTCGGTGGTTAGATTGTTGAGAACGTAACAGGTTGTGAATAGATCCATGCTGGAAAATGTCACGAAATAATAACGATTTGCTCGTCTTGCTGAAGTTGGTTTGGTAGGGGCCGTTTGGCTGAATTTCTGACAATGTTAATGCTCGTAAAGCTTGCCGCTGTTACATCTCACTGGGCAATGGTCGATTTGGGAATCTGATTTTTTAGAGCCGTTCTGCAACTTGTTTGAGTCGTTTCAGTTGGGCAGCCATGTCTCGCTGGGTCCATTTTTGAGCGAAGGTTTTGAAGCCAAACTGGATGAGTGGGTTGGGCACTGAGAATTCGAAGCGGTTGAGTAAGGTGGTGCCTGTTTCATCTGGAATACATTCCCAGCGATCGCGCCCTTGGAAGAAGCCTTCAAACTCCCAGACGACCAGGCCTGGTCCACGCTCTACGACGGTGCTGATTAGGCTGGGTTGGAGCAGGGGAACCTGAAGCAGGAAGCGCATTTGGCTGCCGACTGTCACGCGCCAGTCACCGATTGGATCGCAGCGCAGAGCGGGATTTAGCCATTGGTGCATGAGATCTTGCTCGGTAAAGCACCGTTCTACTTGGGTGGCGGTGGCAGCAATCCACTGTTGGTTCTCGATGCATTGTGGGGAGGTCATGGCAGATGGCAGATAATGGGAGTCATTTATTGTCGCAGCGTTAGAGGGCGGAGGTATTTTCTGCTCCTGATTTTCGCCTCGATTGGCGAGGTCATGCCTGATGGACTGCTCATTCCGTTCTAGGGGGAGCATCGAAAAAAATGAGCTCTGAATGGTGGGTTGTTATTTGGCTGAACCCCACAGAGTTCGGCCTAAGCCATTTGTCGTAAATTCAGCTTTTTGAGGGTGAGCGATATTCAGGCTTTACGTGTGAAATAACATTAATTGACCTTACGAATAGAACCCGAAAAGGCTGCTCAAGCTTAAGCTGGACAGGCTTCTCAGTGATGATGATTAAATTGTTGTGCTTGTTATCTTCTTTCGGACGGAAACTCCGATAAGATGTCCAAGAACATACTGAGTGAGTCCTCACTGTCGCGCTAAAAGGGCTAGGGCTGTATGTCCTTGTCTGTGACTGTGGCTTGCTTCGAGCGAGACCTTCCCTCCATTTCTGAATCGCTTTCAATGAACAATTGATTCGATTTGAGGCCAACCCAAAGCCGACTTCTCGGTCTTTAAGTTGGGGTTCGCTTCACACCTATTCAGAGGTTGGTCTAATTTTTTACTCCATCGGAGTTGTCATTGAATTTGACCTACACTCTCTGCCCATAGGTGAGTGATTTCATCAACTTTGTTTTGTAGTCCTCTAAGCCCGGTGACGACTTTTATGTATGACGCTTTGTTCGCGTCTGCCGCGCTTGTGCATCCTTCCGACCTCCTGTCTGCTAATGCAGCAACAGTGGGTGTGGCGGGCGGCCTCGGTGGCCTAGACGTTAATAACTTTCTCCCCATTCTCACTAGGTTGGTCGGTGCGCTAGCCATCCTGGTGATTGGCTACGTGGTAGCCCTGATTGCCAAGTCTGTGGTGAAGGGTCTCTTGAAGAAGACCAGCCTAGACAACCGTGTGGTTGGCATGTTGGGTGGCGGCGGCTCCCAGTCTTTCTCTGTTGAGTCCGGCGTTGCCACGGCTGTCTTCTGGATCATCATGCTGTTTGCGCTGATTGCAGCGCTGGAAGCTTTTGGTTTGGATCAGGTTTCTGGTCCGTTGCGTGGCTTCTTGGACCAAATCACGATTTTCGCCCCTCGCTTGCTGTCTGCAGCTGTGTTGGCTGGTGTGGCTTGGTTGTTGGCGACGGTGGTTAAGTCCATCTTCGGCAAGGGCATGAAGAATTTGGGCCTGAGCGATAAGCTCTCTTCCATTAGTGGAGATCCTGAAGCTGCCGCTGAAGCTGAGAGCCTCAACGGCACCTTGGGTGACCTGCTCTATTGGTTGGTTTGGCTCTTGTTCCTGCCCGCTATCTTGGGCGTTCTGGGTCTGACCGGTATTCTCGGTCCTATTCAGGGCTTGGTGGACAGCTTCTTGTCTGCTGTTCCTCGTATTTTCCAGGCTCTTGCTTACGGCTTTGTGTTCTGGATTGCGGCCAAGATTGTTAGTGCAATTGTGAGCAACTTCGCAGCTGCGGCAGGTGCTGATCGTTTGGGCTCTAGCATCGGTTTGACCGGTGGTGGTCAGTCTCTTTCGAAGATTGCTGGAACTTTGGTTTCTGCTTTCATCCTGTTGTTTGGTGTGACGACGGTTCTGACGACGCTGCAGATTGAGCCCATTACGGCTTCTGTTCTGCCCATGCTGGGTCAGATTACGACTTCCATTCCTCTGATTCTGACTTCTGGAATCATCTTGACCGTTGCATTCTTCATCGGTCGTTTTGTTTCTAACTTGGTCACTCAGGTTCTGAGCAGTGTTGGTTTTGACAACATTGTTTCGATGTTGGGTTTCCCTGAGATTGGTGGTGGTTCTGCTGCTGCTGCTCCTTCTGATTTGGGTACGACCCCTGCGGTTGATGCTAAGGCTCAGACTCCTTCTGCCATTGCTGGCACGGTTGTCTTTGTTGGCATCATGCTAGTTGCTGCTATGGAAGCAGTTAACGCGCTTGGCTTTGATACGCTGACTGCACTGATTACTGGCGTTGTTGAAATTGCTGGTGGTGTGTTGACGGGCGGTATCGTGATGGCGATTGGCCTCTATGTGGCTAATTTGGTCTTCCGTTTGGTGAGCTCTACGGGTATGGGGTCTGCGAAGACTCTGGCTCAGGCGGCTCGCATTGCGATTCTGGTTCTGGTTGGTGCGATGGCGTTGTCTTTGATTGGCATGCCTCAGAACATCATCAACTTGGCGTTTGGTCTGACGATGGGTGGTATCGCTGTGGCGATCGCTCTGGCGTTTGGCTTGGGTGGCCGTGAGGTTGCCGGTGAGAAGCTGCGTGAGTGGATGAGCTCTCTGTAGGAGGGTTTCGCTGGCGCTAGTTTTTGACTAGTTTCGTTGCAAGAAAGGGTGGGGCTTTGGCTCTGCCCTTTTTTGTTTGCTCTGTTGGGGGGTGAGGCGGTAAGCGTTTTTGAAGAGGCAAGCGGCAAATCCGTGGGGAACTCTCCCCCAAAAAAACAATAGGGTGACCCGTCAGGAGGACGAAGCGTCCCCCTGACGGGTCACCCCCTCCTACAGTAGTGTCGGAGGGTTGAATGTTTAGGGGGCGGCCTTTTTGTTTGGGGATGTGTGTTTGGGCTCTGGGCGGGGTTGGTCTGTGGGGTTGCGGCTTACGCCGTCGAAGCATGATCTGTAAAACCTGTCATGCCGGTGTTTTGGGAGGGTAAGGTTTGGTCAACCTGCTCAAGATCCTCTAGCCGCTCAATAGATTCTTCCTCTTATAAAGGGGAAGGTAGAAGAGGTCGCTTTGTTTCTAATTCCCTTGCTCCTTTTGGACAACACTCCGGACAGTTTTAGGGAGCCCAAGAAGGAAAGCCATCCATCTTATAGAGTGTATTTACAACCAAGCAGATACACAGATGGATAGCCTTAAAGAAATCCTAACCGGCCTACTGGACACAGTGGGCCTTTTCACAAACCGAAACGCAAGTTCCTGCTGACGCTCCTGCCAAGTCTGCTGACCGTTTTTGGCAAAGCGAACTACACCAACCTGAGCCGCTACAGCGAGCTGTGCGAACGCACCTACCGGCGTCACTACGACCGAGGCATTGGGCTTGAAGCCGTTAATCAGCAGCTCATTGAGCAGTATGGCTCAAGCGCCGGGGTTCAAATTGGTGTGGTGGACTGCACCTTTGCCGAAAAGAGCGGTCGCCAAACGACCGGACTGGATTGGTTCTACAACGGCAAGACCCAGCAAACCGAAAAAGGCTTAGAGTGGTCTGTTCTGGGTGTGGTGGACTTGGACCAGCACACGGGCTACAGCCTCAGTGCTCAGCAAACCGAAGCCGGTCTCTCAGCTAGAGCGAAGGCTACCCAAGCAAAGGGGGAATCAGCGGGCAATCGGGTGGACTTCTACCTGGGCCACTTGGCCTGCTGCCGCTCCTTTTTCCCAACGCGCGTCAAGCATTTGGTGGGAGACCTGTTCTACAGCAAACTCAAATGGATTCAGGGCCTCAGAGCCCTGGGTCTTCATGCGGTTGGAAAGCTGCGCCAAGATGCCAACGTCCACTATCTCTATCACGGTCCTCAATCCACTGGACCTGGACGCAAGAAAAAGTATGCCGGGAAGGTCGATTGGACCAATCTCGACTTTCGTCGCTTCAAGCTGCGAGAGACCCTTGATGATGGCACTCAGCTTTACAGCGCTATCGTCTGGTCGGTGGCCTTCAAGTGCAACATTCACCTCGTCTATCTACTCAAAAATAGGCCAGGTAAACAGAGCTACATCCTCCTGTTCTCCACTGACCTTGAACTCAGTGCAGCAGACATCTATCGCTTCTACAGCGCTCGCTTCCAAATTGAATTCATCTTTCGTGATGCCCGACAGTTCACTGGCATGAATGATTCCCAGGCTCGCAAACCCGAGGCCCTCGACGCACAGGTCAATGCCAGCCTCACTGCTCTCAATTTGGCCAAAGCTACCTTGAGGCCAGACCACCTTCGAGACCAACCCATTCCCTTTTCTCTCGCATCGCTCAAACGTAGAGCCCTCAACGAACATCTCCTTGAGCGCTTTATTTCCAACTTCGACCTTGACCCGAGTTTGATTAAATCCACTCCTGCATGGTCAGACCTATGCCACTACGGCACTATCACCTCTTAAAACTGTCCGAAGTGTTGTTCTGTATCTCTTTCTCCTCTGTATGTTTAAAGGAGCTTAGAAGATGAATCTCTCTTGGACCGGTTGAAATCAGGCTAATGAATCAATGGAGATGACTCTCGTCATAGCCTGCCTTAGATCTGACTTGTCTCAATGCAGCTCGATTGCTCCTTAAATCAAACCTTCGCGTACAGCCTTGGCAGCAGCCTGTACGCGATCATCGACGCTGAGTTTCGTGAGGATTTTACGCACGTAGGACTTTACAGTCCCTAGCGAAAGATAGAGGGCTGTGGCAATTTCTTGGTTGGAGTTTCCTTCACTGATGAGTTGTAAGATATCCCGCTCTCGATCACTCAATGTCGTGAGATTTTTTGTCTTCGAGGGTGTCTCGGTATTGCCTAAGGCGGGTTGCGACTTCAGCATAGAGCTGAGTCGATGGGCAATCTTGGGATCTAAGTAAGTTCCGCCACTCTGGATTAACCGGATGGCATCTAGGAGCTGGGGCCAGGCAATACTCTTAAGGCAATAGCCATCTGCACCCGCAGCTAGCATCCCGACGATTTGGTCATTCTTGCCAAAGGCGCTGAGGGCTAAAACACAAATTTCAGGATGCTGACTTTTGATCTTTTGGGTAGCTGAAACACCATCTATGACAGGTAATTCAATATCCATCAGCACCACCGTGGGCTGGAGCTTTGCGGCTTGCTCGATCGCCTGTTGTCCGTCTTCCGCTTCTCCGATGACCTCAAAGTCCTCTTCCAAACTGAATTGGCCCACTAGGCCTCGCCGCATCAGGCTGTGGTCCTCGACGAGGAGGAGTTTAATGGGAGAGGACAAAGGGGCTGAATCAGACATTCTGAGGTAAAAATTATCGACTCGAGCTGCTCTTTCCGTCTTCTTCTGGAGAAGCGATCGGTATAACAAATCTGAAGGTAGCACCCTGACCAAGGATGCTCTCTGCCCATATTGTTCCCCCATGGGCTTCAATGATCTGACGACAGAGATAAAGACCTAAGCCTGCTCTGCCTTGGCGTCCGGTTCCCTGGGCGAATCGATAAAAGATTGCTTGGGCTTCATGCTCTGTGAGTCCCGGTCCTTGGTCTTTCACAGAGACTTGGATCTGCTGCCCTGGATCAAGCTTGCCTGTATGTAGGCTCACGTCGATGGACACTGTGCTGGCTGCTGGGCTGAGGCGCACTGCGTTATCAACTAAATTTTGTAGCACTCGCTGAATTTCAATACCATCACCACTGGCTTGGGGGAGGTCGGGGGGAATGTTAATTTGCAATTCGCATTTTTCTTGGGAGCTGGTCTGCGTCCATTTGCTGACGCGCTGACAAATCTTCTGCCAATTCAGTATGTCTCTTGTGAGGATTTGGCTGCCTTTGGCTTCGTAGCGGTTGACGTCCAGTAACGTCTCGACGAGATTGATCAGGTCGTGATTGGCTTCCTGATAGTCGTCCATGACTTCCCGTAGTTCGCTGCTAATCGTGCCGAAGGCACCTCCTGCGATCGCGTTCAGGGTACTGCGATTGGCTAACAGGGGAGTCCGCAGATCATGGGAGAGTGTGCTGATTAAGTCTGCCAATTGCTGATTGCGCTGTTGAATTTTACCTTGGCGGACTTGGATGCCTTCGGCCATGCCGTTCAAGGTTTGTGAGAGTTGCCCCATTTCATCGGCTGAGGCATGGTTGATTTGGGTATCGAGCTGTCCGAGCTTCCAGGCCTCTCCAGCTTCCATAAGCTTTTGGAGGGGAATCACCACGCGACGGCGAAGCAGGATGAGGTTGACTGCACTGCCGATGATGATGACACCAATGCTCAGACAGCTTAGGGCTAGGCTGGCTTGGTTGAGACGATCTAGTTGTTTGAGGCGTTGCGTTTGCTCGCTCAGTATCCCTCGCTCGTAAGTCAGAATAGAGTTGATTACCCCTCGAAGTGGATCTAAAGAACTCGTTTCTTCCATCAACTCAATATCAAATGAGTCGTTTAAAATTGGCTCAACGAAATTTAATTTCCACTGGCTATGAAATTTACTAATTTCAATTAAATTAATTTGTTGAGAGGGATCATCTTGCAAGAGCGATGAAAGTTGTACGAAACTGTCCTGAAAGCTAGCTTGTCCATCTTGATATTGTTGGAGCAGCGTTGGACTCGGATTAATGAGATAGCCTCGGAGTGCGACTTTTTCCTCTAGGGCTGAACCCATGAGTCTTTCGCTTTCACGCTTGATCTTGAAAATTTGAGTGACGGTATCTACGCCGCGCTGCTTGAAAATATTGACGGTCAGGCTCAATCCCTCTTGAGCTAGCAAGATCAGCACGAGAACTGTGAAACTTGCATATAGCGGCGCAAATAGGCGCTTCTTGAGGAAAGAAAACCGCATTTATTCTAAGACCGTTGTGAGTGTCAACTCAAGATAGTGGCTCGAAAATATCATGCTCTCAAGTGCTTCAGCTAGGGCAGTATTACGGCATTTTGGAGTCAGTAATATTCCTGAGTGACGCGTCAATAATTTTTTCTAGCCTGTTTTTTGTGCTGTCTGTACTCAGCTATTAGGTCGTTTGATTTTCGACTAATAGGGAGTCACTCATTGCAGCAATCGCCTTTGAGAAAAGAGTGATTTGCTCCTTTCCCTACTATCTCTGAGGCATTTTGCTTGTGCAGTTGTTCCGTTTCTCGACAGTGATGAACCATCCTAATTTTTATCTAGATGATGAGAAGTTTGATGATGCTAAATTTGGCTGTTGAGGCTGCGATGCTCCTCGTTCCCTTCGAGTAGATCTTTCTTTTGGTGAAATGCGTTTGCCGCACGATCTATGAAAGTCTGAATGCCTAGCTTACGGTTCTGAGCCACCTGTAATCTCCCTGTTCTTGGAGATAGCTATTGCAGTGGGAGCGATCTCCTACTCTCTTTGCAGGAGACTTGATTCTTTTGAGAGGTGACGACTGAAACGATCGTTTTGCTCAACCTGAGCGCGACAAATTGGCGGCTGGCTTAGCTTTGCCGCTATGAGCTAAACCTCACGGCTCAACAACCCTCGCTGATGGGAATAAATTCCCAGACGACTTGGCAAGTTGTTTCGAGCTGTCGCACTCAGGTTACTCACGGGGCATCGCCTGGCTGACGCTGTTGGATAGAGGTGAAGGCTCGCCCAGGCTTCTAGGTTTAAGGCAGCTTCGCGCCCTCTGTATTGGCCTTGGATAGGTCCACACCACTAACATTGGCCCCCGTCAAATCTGCACCGCTGAGGTTGGCGCCGTCAAACTTGGCATTGCTGAGGTTGGCACCTTTCAAATTTGCGCCAGCCAGGTTGGCACCGCTGAGGTTGACGCCCGCTAGGTTGGTGTCTGGTAGGTTCACGGCACCCAGGTCACAGCCGCTGCATTCTCGCTGCTGCATGAGCTTCAGGACCAGGTCTTGGCTGTCGGGTGCAGGTGGAGAACAGCCGATGAAACCAAAGCTCAGGACGATAGGCAGGAGTAAACCCAGTCGAAACGAAGACAAAGAGGAGAGCATCACTTGGGATAATGAATAGATCAACAAGTTGGCTGGTAACAGTCTCTTCCATCTTGCCGCAGGACGGGAAGTAGAGGCATCTTCCCGGGTCTATAAATCGGAAAAGCTAATTAAAATCTGGCTCCCAGGTTGGCATAGGTCTTGTCATTGTGCGCCTTTCTTTCTGCGTTCGATAGTTGACTGCGCATGGCTCGTAGGAGATAGGAGCCAACAATGGTCTCACCATCCAGATAGAACCAGTCAATGACACGGGCGGTTGGCACAGAGATGCGTTCCATGGGAGGCATGGAAGCTGAATTTGGCTCTAACTTGGTCAAAATTCCTGTGAATTGGCCTTGCTCATAGGTGACATCATGCACCCAGAGACCCTGGGGTCCGTGGGCGGCGTCGACCGCGATTAGAACGCTGAAATTTCGATGTTGGGGATCTGCTTCTTGAATCGCTGCAATGAAAGACGCCATGCTGCTCTTGGCTTTGGCTTTGGCCACAGTGACCGTGGGGTCGTCATTGGTGGAGCGGAGGGAAGTTTCTGTGACGTGGACCGGAGAGACGCCGCCCTGTTGATAAGCCAGCAAGCCACCCAACATAAAAATGCCAATCGTGATTGCGATCGCAGTGTTGTAGTTCTGGGAGGAGCGGGACATATAGGCGAATGGCAAAGCGATTTGATAGAGCGATCTACCATTTCGATCTGCCCATTTCCGCAGAAATGGAATGCTGAGGCCGATGGAAATCGGGCATCGGCCTGGCAGCGCCCTAGTGGCTAAACCGCTTGTCGAGTTCGGCCTTCACCGCATCCGCATTGGCAGGGAGATGCACAGCAGGGTTGGGGTACTCACTCGTCACATCTTCTAAGCTGGACTCGTGATAGCCCACCTTGAAGTCCGTGAACTTCAGGCCATGGGCCGTGCTGATGACGACTGTTTTCTCATTGGACTTAATCACGCCTTGCTTGATCAGCTTTTTCAGGACAGCTAGCGCGACGGCGGTGTGGGGGCAGGTGAACATGCCGGTTAAATCGGCTTCGGCAGCCGCGGCTGCCAACTCGTTTTCGGTTGCCTGTTCAACTATTCCGTTGGTTTCGACAACGGCTTTGACCGCTTTGTCGTAGCTCACGGGGTCACCAATGCGGATCGCGTTGGCGAGGGTTTGCTGAGCCGTCACGCTGACTTTGTCTTTGAACTTCCCTTGGAAGGACTGATAGAAGGGATTGGCTTTTTCGGTTTGGGCGGCAACTAGGCGAGGCATTTTGTTAATCACGCCCAGGTCCATCATCAGCTTGAAGCTCTTGTAGAGCGCACTGATATTGCCGAGGTTGCCAACGGGGATGATGATCCAGTCCGGGACTTCCCAGTTAAATTGCCGCATGATTTCCACGCCGACGGTCTTTTGACCTTCGATGCGCAGGCTATTCATCGAATTCGCTAGATAAATCGAGTTATCTTGGGTGACCTCTTTGACGATATTCATGCAGCCGTCGAAGTCGGTGTCGAGGGCGAGCACATGGGCACCGTTGGAGACCGGCTGGATCAGTTGGGCGGTGCTGACTTTACCCGCAGGCAGGAAGATTACAGCGGGAATGCCAGCGTAGGCGGCATAGGCCGCGAGGGCAGCGCTGGTGTCGCCGGTACTGGCGCAGGCCACGGCTTTTACGGGACTGCCCTGAGCCATCATTTGTTTGACGACGCTGACCAGGACGGTCATGCCCAGGTCTTTGAAGCTGCCGGTGTGGCTGTTGCCGCAGAGCTTGATCCACAGGTCAGGCACGCCCAGTTGCTTACCGAGGCGATCGGCCCAAAAGAGGTTGCTGTTGCCTTCGAACATGCTGACGACGTTTTCGTCTTCCAGGGAAGGCACAACCCATTCGCGCATGCCCCAGACGCCGCTGCCGTAGGGCCAGGTAGAAGTTGCAGCGCGGGATTCAAACAGCTTTTTCCACTCATCGGCGCTGTGCTGCTTTTTCAGCGGTTCGCGATCGTGATGGACTTCCAGCAGGCTGCCGCAGGAGGGACAGGTGTAGATGACATCGTAGATGGAATGCTTGGCGGAGCAACCGGAGATGCATCGGAAATATGTAGTCTGGATATCTGTATCCGGCTTGGATGCGACAGATGACAACATTGCGGGGACCTGCTGATGGACGATCTATTCCTCCATTTTCGGTCATTGCCGCCAGATGAGGCAAGTGGACACAGGGCAGGCTCCAGAATTAAAGCGAACTTTCGGTTTAATGGGCCAATTTCGGGAACCGGAGCCTTGGTGGATGAATGAATGATTAACAGATGTCTCGGTTGTCATGCTGTGGCTGTGCCAAACCGAGCTTAATTTTTAATTACTTAGGCTTTTGCAATATGAATGCATCTCCAGCAGTGAGCTTACTCAAGACGTTGAGACGACTGGGACTGATGAGTCTGGGCGCTGTGGTGTTGAGTAGTTGTGCCGGGGGCGAGGTGGTCAATAGGCCGTCTCTAGATCAGAGCGAACCGGCGGCCTTGCAGGCGCGTTCAGGGGGCAACCCGGCTGTCACCCCTGAGAAGGCTGCCCAGCCTGTAGCAGCTGAAATTGCGGTGGCCCAGCCTCCCACTACTCCTGATGACTCCTTGGTTGCATTATCAATTGTCCCGGCACAGACTGCTGCTGCGCCAGATATCGAAGTGGGGCTCACCTACATTGAAGCTCGCACCCGGTTGATTCAGCAGGGATGGGTTCCGGTGGTTGCGCCTGAACCCGGCCCCTATGGTGTGGAACGAAAGCTCTATGATATGGGAATCACAGAAGTCTCAGCCTGCTCGGGGACTGGGGTTGGAGCTTGTCGCTTTGAGTTCTCCCATCCTGGTCGGGCCAACGCTCCCGAGGGGGATACGCTGTCGGTGATTACCCACGGCGGGGCTAGAACTGAGGTTGCTGATTGGGAGCTTGCGATCGCCAATGCTCCCTCCAATGCTGCTGTTGCAAGCCGTCAGCCTGCTGAAGTGCCAGCTTCGTTTCAGGGACTCTGGAACGTTAGTTTGGACCAATGCGCTGTGCCTTATTCCGATGGCAAATTGCTCGTTGAGTCCAATCGCCTGACGTTTTATGAGTCATCTGGTCCTGTGGTTGAAGTCTCAGTTCAGGGACCCTCGGAGGTGATGCTGACGACTGAGATTTCGGGTGAGGGCATGACCTCATTGGAGACCTATACCTTGGAGCTGTCTGAGGATGGTTCGTCTTTGGCTGTGAATGGCTTTGCGCGGTCTCGATGCTCCTAGGATATTGAGCCAGATTGAGTGCGAGTTTGGCGATCGCCAAACTCGACCTCAACCTCATCAGATTTGGCTTTAACGATTACTGATTTGAACTTGATATTCTGCCTCCGCTGCTCAACATGCCGTTCCATACTGGGGATGGATAGATTGAAACGGCGAGGATGACGCATGACCCGAGAGGAGTTCAATCAATTTTGTGCGAGTTTGACTGCCACAACCTATGTGATGCAGTGGGGAGAGTCCGACGTGTGGAAAGTGGGCGGAAAGATGTTCGCGATCTGGTCGGGCAGCACCAATGGCATCACCTTTAAGGTGGAAAAGGTCGATTTTGAAGTGTTGCAGGAGATGCCGGGATTACGACCTGCACCGTATTTGGCTTCGCGAGGCATGACTTGGATTCAGCATTACGAGGCGCCCGGGCTGGAGGATGAGTTGCTGCAGCAAGCCTTAACGGATTCCCATCGCATTGTGTCGGCAGGGCTATCGAAAAAGAAGCAGCGGGAGCTGGGCCTCTTGTGAGTGGCTTGGGCTTCGCTCCTGTGAGCGCTGTTGCACAGGAGCATGGATGAGGAGCGATTGGAGCGAGAAGCTGAACTCTGGGCTACTCGAAGCGAAAATGAAAGTAGGAATCATAGTCTTGGCGCTCCGCATCCGTGAGTTGGCTACGCAAGTAGCGTAGGGTGGAGCCGCCAACGAGCAGGCCGTCTTCAACGTACATCCAGTCAGAAATCTTCTCGGTCGGAAAGGTGACCTCATCGCCCAGTTTGGTGTCGCTGGGGTTGGCCGTTTGATTGGCAACCCTGCCGATAAATTGGTCGTTCTCGAAGCGCAGGGAATTGAGCCAAATATGTTCTGTGGCTCCTTCGGTTTCGACGGGGATTTTGAGGGCAAAGTCAGTTTGGTTGGCCTGGGGCGCTTGGAGCCTTGCAATGAATTGAGGGGCGGTGGCGCGAGCCTGGTTGATGGCCCTAGCCATACCCAGATCTTGGGTGGCGACTTGGCTGATGCCCTGTTCGTTCGGCATGAAGGAAGGCTGGGTGCTCGCATTGACCTCGTGGTAACCGGCGATCGCTCCGGCGACACAGCAGGTGATGAGGGCTAAACGCTTGAAGAAGCGGGACATG
>CALLPZ010000221.1 GCA_938015405.1 uncultured Pseudanabaenaceae cyanobacterium | reverse complement strand
GGTGATAGTCGACGCGACAGTGAACGAAGCAGTGAGCGTAGTGCCCCCCGTCGGGATGACCGGCGGGACGATCGCCGACAGGGTGACAACAGTCGCCGTAAGGATAGTCGTTCTAAGGGAAACCGCTCCCAAGGGGGCGATGGAGATTACCGCAGCGGTAGTCGTAGTGGCGGGAGAACTCGCGATGGCTCAGCGCCTAAGCTCCGGCGAGATCGTCCCTCGGGCGGTTCCGGTGGGTCTAGGTATCAGTCCAGAGATGAACGCCCCGGTCGGTCTTCTGACCGCAATGGCCGGGGGCGTCGCGATGCTGGTGGTGACTATCGCCGTGGTGATTCTTCTGGAAGGGGGGATGATTCTCAGCGCAAGGGGCGGCCTGGGTCGATTTCGGACACTGCTTCGGGGGCGGAAGATGCCACTGCTACAGAGCAGGATGAGTCTCCAGATTTGATCTATGGTCGCCATGCGGTGCGAGCCGTGCTAGAGAGCGATCGCCAGGTCAACCGCCTTTGGGTGACAGCTCGGCTGCGCTATGACGAACAACTCAAGCCCTTGCTAGATGAAGCTAAGGCCAATGGCGCTCTCATCGATGAAGTTGACAATCAGCGGCTGACGCAACTGACTCCCTATGGAGCCACCCACCAGGGCATTGCAGCCCAGGTTTCTCCCTACGACTACTTCCCCTTGGGGAACTTGATTGACTTTGCTAAAAAGCGAGCTTTGAATAGCGGCCAAGAGCCCGTCATTCTCCTCGCAGATGGTATTACAGACCCCCATAACCTGGGCGCCATTATTCGCTCTGCAGAGGCCATGGGGGCCCAAGGGGTTGTCATTCCCCAGCGTCGTGCCGTGGGCATTACCTCCACTGTGATGAAGGTTGCTGCGGGGGCTTTGGAAAATCTGCCGGTAAGCCGGGTGGTGAACCTTAACCGCGCTTTAAAGGAGCTGAAGGAAGCAGGCTACTGGGTCTACGGCACGGTTGCCGATGCACCCCAGCCTTTGCATAAGACTCGTCTGGATGGACCTGTAGCCCTAGTGATTGGCGCTGAAGGCAGTGGGATTAGTGCCCTGACCCAGCGCAACTGTGATGCATTGCTCTCGATTCCCCTTGTGGGGCAAACCTCTAGCTTGAATGCTTCCGTCGCGGCTGGGATGGTTCTTTATGAGGTGTTCCGTCAACGTTGGATGGCTGGGATGGCTCAGGCCATTGAGCCGAAAGTAGGATCGTGACTGGAGAGTGTTTGCTTGTTGCGCGACGCGTGAGTCTTGCTGAGATGCCATTTGCCTGGGGCAATGCTCACTTTTGGGGAGTATAGAGGTTTATCTAGGCTCGACATTGGTCTTTCAAAGGAGGGCATTTGAGCGGTTGATTTTGGGAATCTTGTAACTCAATAAAAGTGTAAATCCGGTCCAAATGAATCCTTAAAATAAAATTAAGAATTCATTTGCTCAGCTTGGTTCCTAAGTTTTTCCTCAATTTGAATGATGGATTTCTGGGCTTTACATTTCAAAACGCTACAAGTGCTTAGTGGAGATGATCCCAGCCCTGTGCGGGATTTGGGGATCGTAGGGGCGAATATAAAATAGTTTGAAAACAGGTGGAGGGTGAGATATAACAACTATTAAGGCCGTGAACAAAACCGTCCTAGCGGAATACATTCACTCGCCAAAAGGAATACTGAAAGCAAGTTCAGGGGAGTGCTGCATTGGGGCGCACCTCTGGACTAAATAATATCTACTGATCAATTGTAGGGAGAGATTGATGAAGGATACGTTGCTGAGTCTCTTGGGGTCTCTCGGCCTAGCTTACTGGGTCAAGATCACGACCGATTCCCCGACATGTACCTACTATTTTGGTCCTTTTTCCAATGAGTCTGAGGCTCAGGCGGCCCAGGCTGGCTATTGCGAAGATCTTCAGGGTGAGTACGCGCAGAACATTACGGTGAGCTGTGAGCGTCGCCGTCGTCCTAGCGAGTTGACGATTACTGAAGACTGGGGGGGCGTTGAGGAATTGCGGGGAAATCGCCTGACGGCGATCGCTAGCTAATTAGCCCCGATTGTCGTCTTTCTCTAGCTACTCCGAACGATTCCAACAGGTTCCTAGAAGATGTTTCTAGTCTTCAGATGCCTGCCAGGGTTCGAAGTGGATCGTAAGAGCTTGAATCCAGGTGTCAGTCCGCTTGTCTGATCGAGCTGTTCTGTCCCCGAAGGGGTTCTACCTCCCAGGATTGGGGTATTGAGCTGTTGTTCACCCGATCTTGCTCTTTCCTTTCAAAAGCCCGCTGTCCCATTGCGACAGCGGGCTTTTTGGTGGCTATCTGTGAAATGGAATGCCGTTGCGACTTAAGGGATTGTTTGAGGGGCTGGATTGAGCCTGGCTAGCCACTGCTGGATATCTGTGGTGACCTGTTGGGGGATTTCCCAGGGGAAGAGGTGGGCAACGTTGCTGTAGACCTTGGTGGTGCAGTTCGGTAAGTGCTCAGCCGTTTCCAGGCTAGATTTTGGAGTGATGTGGCGATCGCCTTCTCCCACAAGCATGAGGCAAGGGTAGGCGATGCCGGGCAAAGCATCCAGGCGGTTGTAGCCTGCCTTGAGGGCATTGCCCAGGGCTTGGTGAGCCCAGCGACTGGTTTTGAGGTAGGCCGGTAGGGCGTACTGGGCTAGGTAACGGTAGGTGGCTGGGGTTTGTTGCTGGACGAGGTAGCGGAAGAGCGATCGCTTGCCAAAAGCATCAATATTCCACTGGGCACCAGGGGCTGCGGCGTTAATTAATCCTGCAATGCCCGTCAGTAAATCATCGCTCCAGTCGGTGGCGGGGTGATTGCTGCGGGGGCAGGCGGCAGTCGCGATCAGGATGATGCCTTTGACGCGGCTCGATTGGCTTTGGGAAAGCTTTAGGGCCAGTTCCATGGCCAGAATTCCGCCTAGAGACCATCCCAAAAGATAGAAATCGCCCACTTGCTCTTGCTTCAGCAGGGCTTCTAAGTCCGTGAGGTGATCGGTCATGGCGAAGGCTGCGGGAGCCTTGCTGTTGCCGTAGCCCCTGAGGTCCGGTGCAAGGATGCGGAATTGAGGAGTGAGGGCTGCTGTGAAAACATCCATGCAGTCTCCAGAGCCAGGGTGTCCGTGGAGACAGAGAATCGTGGGCTTGTCAGGGCTGCCCTGAATTTTGGTGTGGAGCTTAATTCCGGGGGCATGCTGCTCGGTCATGGCGATAGAAAATTGCTGGGCTGTGAGGTGCGGGTCTGGAGCGAAGAAGATTGGAGGTTGTGCTGGGAGGGACCAGGCCTAGCCTTTGAATCCATCCTAGGGACGGGCCGTCTATCACGCTGCTCGATTAGGATAGTTAGGCGGCAAAGGGTTTCACTTTGATTCTTCTGTTTGTCTGCCCCGTTACTTTTTCGTTTCCTGTCCCTTCCCATGGCTTCCGCTCCCTATTCTCGCTTTCATAAATTACTCAGCTATTTGAGGCCCCATTGGAAAGCGACATCCCTCGGCGTTGTGGCCCTGGTGATTGTGAATATCCTAGCGGTGTGGATTCCTCGCATTATTGGTCGTTGCGTCGATGACTTGCAGCAGGTCGGCGGTATCGAGCTAGAACGCATTGGCTCCTACAGCCTCCTGATCCTGGGCTTGGCCTCCGTTATGTTCGTGATTCGCTTGGCGTCACGGCAACTGATTTTCGGTGTGGGTCGCAAGGTTGAGTTTGATCTGAAGCAGCGCATCTTTGAGCATCTGCTGGGGATGGAGCCATCCTATTTTTCCAATAATGCGCCGGGGGATTTGATCAGCCGTGCCACCAGCGATGTGGACAAGATTCGTCGCCTGATGGGCTTTGCAGTCCTGAGTTTGATTAATACGACCTTGGCCTACATCCTCGTGGTGCCGGCCATGATGCTGATTAA
>CALLPZ010000220.1 GCA_938015405.1 uncultured Pseudanabaenaceae cyanobacterium | reverse complement strand
ATCTGCTGGGCCTTTGAGGAACCTTGAGAGCTGATTTCTAAAGAAAGACTAAAATCAGATCTGAAAAGTGGAGATTGGCCGTTAACTTGAGCTTGCTGAGAATGGGAACAAGCTATCCAATGAGCCGCCTACCTCAAGTCGCGAATGCTTCACGCCGCCTCTATCCTAGTGATTTGAGTGACTCAGAGTGGGAGCACATAAAACCGCTACTGCCAGCTCCAAAAGGTTTTGGTCATCCACGCACGGTTGACTTACGCGAGATTCTAAATGCGATCTTCTACGTCCAGAGAAGTGGTTGCCAATGGGAGATGATGCCCCATGACCTACCGCCCTACTCGACAGTCTACAAATACTTTCAAAAGTGGCAGCGTAAAGGTATTTGGCTCAAAATTCATGACCACCTCCGAGAAGAACTGCGAAAACTCGATGGGCGTGAACCTCAATCAACCGTCGCTATTGCTGACTCTCAATCGGTCAAGACGACGGAAAAAAGGGGGTCGTCTACGGCTTCGACGGCGGCAAGCTTGTCAAGGGTCGTCGGCGTCATATCCTCGTTGATTCCCAAGGCTTCTTGATTGGGCTATTGGTCAGTGAAGGTAATGCCTCTGAGCGCCTAGGAGCGGTCACGGTAGCCTATCAAGCTAAGGAAAAGCTAGAACGGACTCAGGTAGTTTGGGCGGACCAAGGCTATAGCGGTCCCAAGTTTGCCGAAGCCATCAAGCAAATCTGCGGTGCGACGGTTGAAATCGTCAAACGCAGTTCAAAAGACTTCGAGCAGTTGCCTCATCGTTGGATTGTTGAGAACACCCAAGCTTAAGACCCCCATCGAGAGTAAGGTTGCTGCGCCCCCTATCGTGGGGATAAACGAGCTATTGCGTTTAGTGGACTTGGTGAAGCGAGCGCGAGACGCTCAACTATCAAAGTCAGAGGAGCCGCAGCCATGCCAGAGCGACCTATCCCCCCCCGAGCAAACTGAGAGAATCGAACCCGAGCTTCTGGGAAAACTTGCCTCCAGTCAACCGGCAGCGTCTGCTGTGTCTGCTGACTCAGATGGTGATAGCTCAGGTGAATCAACGGTCCGTGAAGGAGGACGAGCATGATGCAGTCCTCTGAAGTTAACGGGTTTGCCTCAACCAAACTGTTGCCGACTCATCTAGAGCGATTAGCAGTGGTGTACGTCAGACAGTCAACGCTTCAGCAAGTGAGCGACCATCAAGAATCGACTCGTTTGCAGTATGGCTTGGTCAACTATGCTCAGACTCTAGGCTGGAGCCCTGACCGCATTTTGGTGATTGACGAAGACTTGGGAAAATCAGGGGCAACCGCAGAAGGCAGAAGCGGCTTCCAGCGTTTAGTTAGTGAGGTAAGCCTAAATCATGTGGGCTTGATCCTGGGTATCGAAATGTCACGGCTAGCCCGCTCATCAAAGGACTGGCACCAATTACTGGAAGTCTGTGCCTTGTTTCGAACCTTGCTAGCTGATCTCGATGGGCTGTATGACCCAGCCCAATACAACGACCGCCTATTATTGGGACTCAAGGGGACGATGAGTGAGGCAGAGTTGCATATACTCCAACAGCGAATGCTGACGGGAAAGCTCAACAAAGCCAAGCGAGGAGAGCTTCTGTTTGACCCGCCGATTGGCTATATTCGCCGTCCATCGGGTGAGATCACCCTCGACCCCGATGAGCAAGTCCAGCAAGTGGTGAAGATCATCTTCCGGAAATTCCTGGACATTGGCACCCTCAATGGTCTGTTGCGTTACTTGGTTGAGCAGGAGATTCAGCTGGGCGTTCGAGTGCGGACCGGCAGTCGCCGGGGAGAGTTGGAGTGGCGGAGCCCGAATCGCATGACTCTGCAAAATCTGCTCAAGAACCCGATTTACGCGGGAGCCTACGCCTACGGCAAGCGACAGACAGACCCTCGCAAGAAGCAACCGGGACGACCCAGTACTGGCAGAGTCACCACGGATTCAGAGGAATGGCATGCCCTCATTCATGACCAGTTTCCCGCCTACATTTCCTGGGACCGGTATCAACAGAATCTAGACCGCTTAGAGGCCAATCGGCTCCGTGCCGCTTCCATCGGCGCAGCCCGTCATGGCTCCGCCCTATTGTCGGGGCTCGTTTTTTGCCAAACCTGTCAATGCCGAATGACGGTGCATTACAGCGGTCGTGGACAAAGTCATGAGTATCTCTGCACCCGCCCTCGAAACTATGGCAAAACGGTTTGTCAGCAAGTCCCAGGTCGTAGTCTGGAATCCTTCGTCATCCAACAAATTTTGGCCGCTCTTCAACCCGCAGCACTTGAAGCATCTTTGCAAGCAGCAACTCACTTAGAACAGGAGCGTGTCGAACTCCACCAATTCTGGCAACAACGCATGGAGCGAGCTGCCATTGAAGCCGAGCGGGCAGGGCGACATTATCGTCTGGTCGAACCGGAAAACCGCTTGGTTGCTCGACAGCTCGCCCAGGACTGGGAAGACAAATTGTCGATGCAACAGAAGTTACAAGAAGATTATCAACGCTTTGAATCCCAACAGCCCCGTAACCTCTCCGTTGCAGAACGAGCTGCAATCAAGACATTAGCCCATGACTTGCCGGACCTGTGGGAAGCCACCACAACAACTCCGGCTTTGCGTAAGGAAATCATCCGACAGCTGATTGGGAAAATTCAGGTTCAAGTGCAGGGCATGAGCGAAAAGGTCAGCCTCTCTATTCTTTGGGCGGGCGGCACACAGCTGGATACCACCATCATCCGGCCCGTCGCACGTTGGGAATTCCTCAGCTTTTTTCCTCAGCTCTGTCAGCGTCTTCAACAGCTTCGAGAGGCAGGCTACAATGCCACTGAAATCTCACAACAGTTGAATCAAGAGGGCTTCCATAGTCCCAAGACAGTGGCTCCACTCAAACCTGCTGGTATTCTCAGCTTGATGCGTCGTTCGGGCGTCTATCAGCGTCAGCCTCACGGGATTGGAACCGCACCACTCGCTGCCGATGAGTGGTGGTTGCCTGACCTGGCTCGCTCGCTCAATATTCCTGCTGGCACTCTCTACCAATGGATACGACGAGGGTGGTTAGAAGTGCGGAAGCAGGCCTCTCCTCCTTACCGGCTGATTGCCTGGGCGGATGAAGAAGAGCAGCAAAGGCTCAGGCAGCTTCATCAAAGCTCCTACCGCAATAGGATGCGCCAACAATGGCTCCACAAGCCAATTCGCCTCAGTTCGTTGAATGAAGAACCATCTTCCTCCACGTCTACCCCATCTCTATGAGCTATGTCTGAACTCAATCCACAGTCGCGTGACAAAGCGCGATCCATGTTTGCTCTCGATGACGGTCTTAAAGATGGGTCATCGAACGTAGCTTTGGCTGGCTCAATCGCTATCGCCGGATGAGCAAAGACTACGAATCAAAGACTGAATGCAGCGAAGGCATGATCTACGGAGCATTCATCAGGTTGATGTTGCGCAGATTTGGCAAAAACATCAATCCAGATTCTCTTTAGAAATCAGCTCTTATCAGGCACAGGGTTGTTGGGAAAAAGCTAAACAGTCCTATGAAAAATCTTTAGAAATCAAACACGAATTGGGGGACCAGCACGGTGCATCACAAACACTGATTGCTTTCGGTATTTTTTATCAGGCGCAGGGTCGTTGGGAAAAGGCAATTGGCTGTTA
>CALLPZ010000219.1 GCA_938015405.1 uncultured Pseudanabaenaceae cyanobacterium | reverse complement strand
GTGGAGACATCTCCCAGCCGTGGGCTAGCTATATATTGCTATTAAGCCTATCGGAGCGCTTTCGAAAGTTCAAGCCTGGGCTAGGATTCCGATGCCAGTCAGAGCTAGGCAACCGTGGGAAGATGCCAATCGGGTGAGATTCTTTGGGCGCTATCTCGGGTTAGTTTGCTTTGCTCTGGAGTGTCCATGGGGGCGCTTTGGGGAGGTATGAGCTGGGTGGGAAATACTGACTCTGATGGAGCTGTTCCTGCGAATCCCGCCCAGCAATCAGGGGGCTTGCTTGCTATATATTGGCTGGCATAGGCAGTGGAGTTTGCTGCTTGGGGCGGTCGTTTGCCCAGTCGCCGTGGCACTATGAACAGCCATGGCATTATAAATGACCTTCCCTGTGCCGTCATTGGCACTGAAGTTCGTTGGCCTGTTCACGAAGAGTCCCTAGCCCTGCGATTGAGGAGCCTGTCAGTCTTTCCATGCAACCTCCTATTACTGTCGGTGCGGTTTTACAAAATCGCTATCGTGTCCTGCAAGTGCTAGGTCAGGGTGGCTTCGGGCGTACCTATTTGGCTGCTGACCAAGGGCGGTTTAACGAATATTGCGCTTTGAAGGAGTTCATTCCTCCCACTGATAGCGCCTATGCCATCGAGAAGTCGAACGAGTTGTTCGAGCGAGAAGCATCAGTGCTCTATCGCATTGACCATCCCCAGGTGCCTAAGTTTCGAGCGGTGTTCGATGAGGACCAGCGGCTGTTTCTGGTCCAGGACTATGTGGAGGGCATGACCTACAGCGATTTGCTGGATGCTCGATTGGCCCAGGGGCAGGCTTTCAGTGTGGATGAGGGGCTGCATTTTGTGCAGCAGCTCATACCGGTGCTAACCCATATCCATGGCAAGGGCATTATCCATCGAGATATCTCACCGGATAACGTGATGTGTTTGGAGGAGAAAAACCTCCCGGTGCTGATTGATTTTGGCGTGGTCAAGGCGATCGCCACTCAAATTCAAACCCAGCAAGGCAGCAACCCCACCACTGTGGGCAAGCCTGGCTATGCCCCCAGTGAGCAAATTCGAGGCAGTGAGGTTTATCCCAGTAGCGACCTCTATGCCCTAGCTGTGACGGCGATCGTGCTGATGACGGGCCGCCAGCCCGGTGAATTGTTTGATAGCAACAATATGACCTGGCGTTGGCGGCATTTGGTCCCGAGCATTCCCGAGCGGTTTGCGACAGTGTTGGACCGGATGCTGAGTTACCGGCCCGGCGATCGCTACCAGTCGGCGACGGATGTTCTGCAAGCCTTGGAGGACATGCCCCTGACGGCTGCCACCCAGGAGCCGCTTTCGGTGGTGGCTCCCTCGGCTCCCTCTGTGTCGCAAATGCGGACCGTGGCCGTGGGACGCAATGAAGCACCTCCTACGGTGCCCAATCAGGCCTTGGGAAATACGCCGCCGCGATCGCGTCCCCTCGATCAACCCGACTCTTCCTTTTGGGATGACCCCCTGGCTGTCTCCGCAGTGGGGCTGACGATTATTGCTTTGGCGGGGGCAGGCTCCTGGGCTGTGACCCGTAATCTGGCCGCTAAGGGGGGCCGTCCCACGCCTCCCCCCGTGACAAGTCCAGCTCCAGTCAAGCCGACGCCAAACCCACCGACCACGACTCCCCAAGAGACCCGACAGCGGGTGCAGTTGTTACCGGGGCAGCCCCAGACCTTGGCTGATAGCCTGGTTGCCCAGCAGACCTTGGTTTATGACTTTGAGGCGAAGGCTGGGGACCGGCTTAAGGCTGAGCTGAAGAAGGAAGGCGTTTTGCTGACGGTGTTGAATCCTGCGGGGCAACCCGTGATGGATCGGGCAAACCGTGTGCGGCGCTGGGAAGGCGAACTGGTCGATTCTGGGACCTATTCGGTGGCTCTGCGCCCAGTGTCCGGCCTGTCCAAAGCTGACTTTGATCTGTCCCTGAAGCTAGAGGCTGCACCCGAGCCCGAGCCTGAACCCGAGCCTGAACCTGAACCAGAGCCCACTGAGCCGACCTACCTGGAAGAACGGCTGCAATTTGTGCCGGGGATTGATCGGGTCTTGCAAGCTGAGCTAGCCGCCAATACCATTAGGCGCTACCGCATTCCGGTGGAGCAGGGACAAACGCTCAACGCTCAAGTTCTGGAAGGCAATGCCACCCTTCGTTTTTACGATGCGAGTGGTAACCCGATTCCCGATATGGTGGGCCCCACTGGAGCAGTGCAGGCAACGACCAGCGGTGAATACATGGTGGAAGTGGCCCTGGGGCAGCCCGGTCGCTATTCTGTCAATCTTGGCATTCAGCAGGCTCCCCAGCCAGAGCCAGAACCAGAGCCTGTTCCAGAGCCCGAACCTGTTCCAGAACCGGAACCAGAGCCTGCTCCAGAGCCGGAGCCCGAACCAGTACCGGAGCCGGAGCCACTCCCGGATCCAGAGCCCACGCCAGAGACTGATCCTGCGCCTCCCATCGTGGATGTGCCCCCACCTCCGCCTTTGCCTTAGGTCGAGCAGGCTTTGAATGCTCACTTGTCTGGAAGAGCTGAAGTTTGAGCATCATCGTTCACACTTCAGC
>CALLPZ010000218.1 GCA_938015405.1 uncultured Pseudanabaenaceae cyanobacterium | reverse complement strand
ATTGCCCTCTACGATCGCCCCTTTTGGCGAGAAGCCGGGTTCTCTGGTGATGCCATGAGCCGCCGTGGACCCCTAGCCGAAATCCATGATGCTTCTCCAGCAGAGGGTGGCCCCTATGCCCTGTTTGGCTTTGTCGCCGTGCCAGCTCAGGTGCGTCAGCAACAGCCTGAGGCGTTGAAGCAAGCAGCAGTAGAGCAACTGGGACGTCTGTTTGGCCAGGAAGCCCTGCAACCGATTGAGGTGATTTTGAAGGACTGGGCCTTTGAGCCAGAGACGGCTACGCCGCTGGATGCCCAGCCGATGTATAGCCATCCGGCCTATGGCTTGCCCCACGCCTTATCCAATCTGTGGCAAGGCCAGCTGATGTTGGGGTCAACGGAGGTTGCCGCTAATTTTGGTGGCTATTTGGAAGGGGCTCTGGAAGCTGCTGAAATGGTATTCCAACAGTTGGTTTAGCCAGCTCTGTTTATCCCAGGAGAAGTATGGGTCGTCAGTTAATTTCCAGCGGTTCAGAGTTCGAGGCCAAGATTGGCTATTCCCGCGCCTTGGTGGATGGGGACTATGTGTTTGTGTCGGGGACGACGGGCTATGACTATGAGTCGATGTCGATCTCAGATAGTGCCGTTGAGCAGGCAGAACAGTGTTTTCAGAACATTGCCCAAGCGTTGCAAGCTGCCGGAAGCAGCCTGGATCAGGTCGTGAGGGTGCATTATATTTTCCCCAACCGGGATGACTTTGAGCCCTGTTGGCCCATTTGCCAGAAGTATCTGGGCATTGCTCGTCCAGCGGCGACGATGTTTGTAGCGGGGCTGATGGATGACCAGATGAAGTTGGAGATTGAGGTGACTGCGCGGGTGGGTTAGATTGCCAAGCGTCAACTGCGAATGCTGACAATATTTTGATTTGCAATCCGATGGCCGGGAAAAGGAAGAAGTCTGGGAGGATCGACCTATCGTTTATGCAGCTTGGGGTCTATGGGTGCTTTGAATTCTAATGACCATCTCTATGATGTTGTGGTCGTTGGAGCAGGTCCGGTAGGACTGGCAACGGCGGCAGGCTTGCGATCGCGCGGTATCACCAATATTGCCGTGCTGGAACGGGCCAGAAGCTTTCGGCAAGTGGGACAGGTTTTGGACATTCTGCCCAATGGTCTACGGGCGCTGAAGTACCTCGATCCCCAAGCCCATCAAGTCATCCTTGAACCCACAGCTCCTGCCGGTCCACCCAGACCTGCACCTCAATGGTTTTATCGAGATCTTCAGGGGCAAGCGATTCGATCTGTCTCCATGGACAGCGAGGATTGGTTGCAGAAATATGGAGAATCGCGTAATTCCCTCTCTTGGTTTAATGTTCAAACTCGTCTGCGGGAACTGGTTCCTCAGGAGGACATTTGGATCAATCATCGCTGTGTCGATCTGAGGGAAGCGGCAGGCTACGTCGAAGTGGATTGTGTCTCTAATGCAACAGAAGAGCAAAATCCCTATGCCCATTGGACTGCCCCCGTTCCAGATGGGGCAAACTCAGAAACGCCAGAAACCTTTGAGGAAAAGAAGCTCCGGGCCAAGCTCGTTATTGCTGCTGATGGAATTAATTCTACGGTGCGTCAATGGCTCTATTCAGAGGAGTCCTACAGCAACCAGGCGAAGCCAGCCTATTCAGGATTTGCGGCTTTCCTTTGCATGGATGTGGGAGAACTGCCCGAGGCATTGTGGGCTGAGTTGGCAGAGCAATATTTCCAGGGGCAACCCGTTGTCACAGTCTGCCAGAATGCTGAGTCCCAGGATGAGGTGGTGAGTCTTGAGGAAACGACGGGTCGTTCCAGAATTATGATGTTTCGCCGGGGCAAGAGTTGCGGCTACATTGTCCATACGCCTATCAGCTTGGATGCGTTGCAGGGGACATCTGGTGCAGCCTCCACTGCTTTGGCAATTCAGCAATTAGAGCAGGCAGGCTTTCCTGATTGCATCAAGCAGTTTGTTCGCTTGGCACCTCCCGAGCGATTTACTCAGCGTCCCTACCATATGCATCGGGCGGAATCGGAGGGTGAGACAGCGGCTTGGTCGTCTGGGCGAGTGGTCTTGGTGGGAGATGCGGCCCATGGGATGCCGCCGTTTTTGGCCCAGGGTGTGAATCAGGGTTTTGAGGATGCGGCGACGGTGGTGGCGGCGATTGAGCGTATTCAGCGGCGGGGGCAATGGGGGGATGAGGGAGCGATCGCTTCCCTATTCCAACAGTACGAACAACTGCGCCGCCCTGTGATGGCACGCGTTCAGAAGCTGACGCTGACGGAGAAGGCCCGCTGGTCGGATCGACAGTCGGAGGATTACAACCAGTGGGTTTTTGGCCGAGATCTCGCGCAGGAGCTTGCGGCCTTGTAGCGATAATCCAGACTGAACCTGACCGCATTGATCGGATTCTGGAGCATTGCGATTGCGGGGGGGGATATTTTGAAGGTTGCGCTAGGCCGATTCCTAGGTCTGGTGCTGCTCTAATATTGGTTGCTGATACAAAATTCCAGCAGGAATTAGGGCCAAAAGCCAACCCGCCAGAATGACTTTGATGGCAGAGAATAGTTCAGCTAGGCCTAACTGAGCTGCGATCGCAATACCAGTCTTCTCGGTCAGCCAGCTTGCCAATCCAGCAGAAATCCCCCAGCCTAGCCCCAGGCCAATGACACTGCCTAGCAGCACCAGCATCGCACTGTAGCCCCACATGACGGCCAGTAAGTAGAACCGAGGAGCACCCATGGCTCTGAGCACCAAGAATTGCTGACGAAAGAGCTGCATTAAGGCCAATATGCCTGCCAGAATGCCCAGTAAAACCAGGATTTGAGTCGCTAAAGTCAGGAACGACATAATCAGGCGGACATCGCCCATTAGGCCATAGAGTTGCAACAGCACCTCAGCAGGGAAGAAGGCGGTGGTGGCGGCTGTGCGATATTGACTGCGCAGGCCATAGGCTGCGCCAAAGCTAGTTGGTTTGACGATCGCAGCTGGAATTCCTGGCAAAAATGCGGCATCAAACGGCGCACCCACGGCCTCCGCTCGGGGACCGCTGGGGTCATGACCCGTCGGTAAATCGTGAATGGCCCAAACCGACTCAACACTGGAAATAATCGCA
>CALLPZ010000217.1 GCA_938015405.1 uncultured Pseudanabaenaceae cyanobacterium | reverse complement strand
TTATCAAGGCTGCGCAGTAGGATGGCGGAAGGCTTTTTACAGCCTCGATGTTTCGCCCTCTAGATGTTTGCTATGTCCTCTTTCGAGATTTTGAGCCAGGCCCAGGGTGAGCGGGTGAGTGATGGGGCGCAGCTGCCAATTCTGTCCAGCTGTGAAGCGGGCAAAACATTAATGCTGGTCCTGCCTCACTTCGGTGACTTTGACCCCTTGGAATATGCCTGGTGGTTGAAGCGGGGTGGCTGGTTTGAAGCTCCCCCAGCGGGCTTTGCATTGAGGGCAGTTGGCATTGGCGATCGCGCGGCAGGCCAACGCTTCTGCGACTACACGGGCTTTCCTACCGAGCAGCTATTTATCGATCCCACAGCAGAACTGCATAAGCAACTGGGCCTGTACGAGGGACTGGGCTTGAAGCTGCCGGGGGGCTCGGATAGTGCCAATGGCTGGCTGAATTTGCTGTTGATGTGTGCGGGCATTGGCAGTCCGGGGACGTTGAAGGAAGTCTTTCGTGGGTATCTAGGCGATCGCGCTGCCCCCCAGCTGATTGCCGATGACGAAGTGGTGAAAACCGGAGCCCTACCCGCCATCAAAGGTGAAACGTTCAAATTTGCCGGAGGTAAGGGCTTCCAGCGACCCTTTGAGCTAGCGACATTGCGGTTGCGGAATATGGGGGAAAGCCTGGGCCACTGGGAGACCTATGTGCCAAAAGGTGACTTCTTGACCCAGCGCGGCGGGACATTTGTGATTGAGGGAGAGCAAATGTTGTATGAACACCGCGATAGCGGCATCCTCGGCTTCGCCAAAAACATGGCCAACCCCCTAGCCTTCATAGAGACCCTGTAGGAGACCTAAACGCATCGCAGATTCTTCCCCTTCTCCTTTCCCAACCTATGCCCATCGAGACCCACTTCCCCCTCGCCGTCTACTTCGAGGATTTACCCGATGCCCAGGCTCAAAAAGCTGCGCTTCTCGAAGCCGTCTATGACATGAAAGCCCAGGGCTCCGCGCCGCGCCACTTTCCCGAAATGGCCTGGACCGGGGATCTGCACGGCGTCGAGCAGGTCCATCTGGACCCACGCTTTAGCTGGGTTGTTGCCCAAGTCGAAACCCATGTCTTGCAATACCTGACCGAGCTAGGCATTGACCTGGCGCAAATCGATCTCTATATCCAGCGAGCCTGGCCCGTGGTCTCCCAGCCGGGACAAGAGGTTGGCGTCCATTGTCATAACACCTCCCACATCAGCGCGGTCTACTATGTCTCGGTGCCGAACTCCGGCAGTGATGAGGCGGGTTGCCTGATCTTTTTCGATAACTCTCGCCCCAATGAAGTCAGCCCTGGCCTGGGTAGCGAGAACACCAATATCATCGCCAGTTGGAATGCCTTTAATCAGGACCAAGCGGTGTATGAACCGACGGAGGGACGGTTAGTGGTTTTTCCCTCGAAGCGGCAGCATGCCGTGTCGGTCAACCATACGGAGCTGGAGCGGGTCTCCTTGTCCTTTGACATTGTGGTGACGGCGAAGCCGGGGCAAGCAGCGGGCGCCTATGAATTTTTGACGCCACCGCCAGGACAGTGGAAGCCCTTTGGCCAAAGCGAAAACTAGCCTAGGACCAGCTACCAGTCTTGTCTAGAAAAGGTGAAAACTCGGGCTCTGACCAAGGGGTCGGCAGGCTACCTTGCACTCGATAGCCCTGGATGAGCCGGAAGCGTAGCAGCCGCTCTGCCCCTGCATAGGCTTCCACCTCAGGCCCATCCCAAATGACGTCAGCATTGCCCGTGAGGTAGAGCAGATCGCCCTGGTCAAAGTCTAGAAAGAGCAGCCCAGCTTTGGGATTGAGTTCAAGATTGCCCAGGGTATTGAAAATGAGATTGCCAGAAAAGTCTGGGATAGTGAGGCTGCCATCGGCGTCAACGCGGACAAAGCCAGGCTTGCCGCCGCGATGGGAAACGTCAACGCCGCTGGCTTTTCCAGCATCATCGCCTTGGTAAGCAGTGGCGATAAAGAAGGTATCTGTCTTTTTAATCAGGCTGTGGTCTGCCGCGCTGAGCTGAGTGATGGCTTGAACGGGCTTGGGAGCGACGGGGTCGAAGTCAGCCCACTGGGCTGTTCGGGTTTGAATGTACTGGGGGCAGTTGCCAAAGCTTTGGACAACACGAATATCGAAGCCGTCTTGAGAGGTTGCAGTAACAACACCATTGAGACGATTGCGGCGGCGGGTAGGGAGCTCAATGCCCAGTAGGCCAATGTCTACGCCTGGAGCGAGGTTTTGAGCGAGTGGATCACCGAAGAGGGGCTGAGCTTTGACGCTGAGGTGATGCTCATTAGGAGAGGAGAGGAAGCCTGGCTTGCCAAGGAGGATGGAGGCCCAGGGTTGTTGGCGATCGTCCAGACTCCCGACAATGGCGTAGGGCAGTTTGGCAAAGAACTGGCGATGCTGTTCCGGCATAAAGTCCCGAATCATGCGCCGCGCTTGCTGATCGATTTTATCTGCGACGCCCAGGCGAGCTTGAACGGCGATTTCACCGGGGTGGAAGGGGGATTCGGGATGGGGCCAGCCAGGAGTTGCCATGGGATGTGTTGTCAGGGATGTTGCCAGGAATAAAAGTTGTAGGCTCAACAGGAATGAAGGTCAGCCCAATTGAGCCAGTGTTCGGAAGGAGTCAGGGAACTTCAGGATTTTGCAAAGAGCTCCATACGAATGCCACCGGGAATCGCCAGCATCATGTGATGGGCTGGGCCTTGGCCCAAGGGCTCTGGTGGAAACTCAATCTCGACTCCATCGGTGTTGCCCAAGGTGGTGTGAAGCGATTTTAGGGTCTCTAGGCTCTCCACTTTGAGGGCGAAATGGTGCAGGCCAACGTTGGTTTTGCGGTTGAAGGGGCTGGCTTGGGCGGGGTCCACAGCCTGCCACAGCGTCAACATGATGGTGCCATCGGAGACGAAGATAGCTGGGTAGTCGGGCTTTTCACCGACTTGCTGGAAGCCGAGGATATTGATGAAAAAGTCACGGGTGGCGGTGAGGTCGGGAACGGTGAGGCCGAGGTGATGGATGCCTTGGGTTTTAGCCATGGTGGGAGAGCTCCGGTGAGGTGGTGAGGCTGAGACCGAACGATCGGTACAAAACAATTAGACCGAACGAACGGTACAATGTCAATAATTTCGTATTGTTACCCGTCACTGCTGTTGCCCTATGTCTCGTGAAACTCACCTGCCTGCGTTGTTTCAGCTCTTCCGTGAGCAGGGCTATGACGGGGTGAGCTTGGCCAATATTGCCAAGGCAACGGGCTTGGGAAAGGCGAGTTTGTATCACCACTTTCCAGGTGGAAAGGATGAAATGGTGCTGGCGACGTTGGGCTATGCGGGGGATTGGTTGGAGCAAAATGTGTTGCAGCCGCTGCGCCAGGACGATGGGGAGGTGCAGGAGCTATTGCAAGGGATGTGCGATCGCCTCTCCCAGCTCTATGACGAAGGCCGTCAGCCCTGCATCCTGGGGACGATGACGTTTGGACCTGTGCGGGATGACTTGCATGAAGCCGTGAAGCAAGGGCTGGTTGAATTTATTGAAGCGATCGCCCTGGCATTGGTTAAGGCGGGGGTGGATGAGGCCTTAGCGAAGGAGCGTGGCGAGGATGCGCTGATGGCGATTCAGGGCTCGCTCTTAATTGCCCGGGCCATGGACGATCCAAAGCCATTTCAGCGAGTCTTGAAACGCTTGCCAGGGCAACTCTGTGAGGGCATTTAGCAAAAGCTCAGATTGAAGGGGCTGCCCTAGAAGGGACGATTTTCTGCGGGACTGCTCTCGTTGGACTCTCGTGGGACTGACGCTCAAAGATTTGGCGTAGATTCGGTGGCTAGCTGCGAGCTTAGCAGCAGGCTCGCCAGGTATTATGGCGGTGATCCCTATGTGGAATTTAGGATTCGGTAATTACGGGATTTTTCTCCTTCGCCCAGAAAATAACGTAAATCTACGCTAATCCCTTTGCGTATACGGGAAGTCTAAAACTGGCAGCTGCTGAGTCTGTCATGTTGAGCTGGATAAAATTCCTGTGGTTTTGGCAAACTATCAACTGATTGAGACGATCGGCGAGAATGGTCTCGCGACGTTTTTTCGGGTGCGGCAGTCTGATGAGGGCCCGACTGTAATCCTCAAAACCCTTAAGCAGAGTGACCCTAGCCCGGAGCAGGTGGCTTGGTTCTGTCAGGAATATGCCCTGTTACAGGAGTTGAATTTGCCAGGGGCGATCGCGCCCCAGTCGCTCCAGTGGGATGCCCATCAACCCGTGATGCTGTTGGAGGATCGGGGCGGTCAGCTTTTGCAGCAGCTGAATTACGGGGGGCAGTTAACCCTGTCGGCATTTCTAAGGCTGGCGATCGCGCTAGCCCAGGTCCTAGAGCAGGTCCATAGCGCCCAGCTTTTTCACCAAGACCTCAATCCAGCCAACCTGATGCTGAACCCTGAAACCCAGGAGCTTCGGCTGATTGATTTTTCCAGTGCCGCTCAAATTGCCTCCACCCTTCAGCCGGGTGATTTACCAAAAACCTGGGCTAGGGATCTGAGCTATATCTCCCCAGAGCAAACGGGCCGTACCAGCCATGGCGTGGACTATCGCACGGATTTCTATTCCCTCGGCGTCATCCTCTATGAATTGCTCACTGGGTCAGTACCGTTCCGAGCGTTAGATCCCTTAGAGGTGATCCATTCCCACATGGCACGTCAGCCGGTGTTGCCCAGTAGTGTGGCTCAATTGGCCGATGGCCAGGCGATTCCGGCTCAGATTAGCCGCATTGTCCTAAAGCTGTTGAAGAAGGACCCCAGTGAGCGCTATCAGTCTGTGCGAGGGCTGTTGGGGGATTTGAGTCGTTGCGATCGCGAGTTCCAAGCGACTCAGCAAATCTCCGACTTTGCCTTGGCAGAGGCGGATGAAAAAGGGGCATTGATCTGGCCGAATCGTTTGTATGGGCGCCAGGGAGAACGCGAGCAGTTGCTGGCGGTTTTGAGCCAGACGAGCCAGGGGAAAACAGCCCTGCAATTGGTGGCTGGCGAGGCTGGGGTG
>CALLPZ010000216.1 GCA_938015405.1 uncultured Pseudanabaenaceae cyanobacterium | reverse complement strand
CAGTTTAATGCTTCTTCTGACCCGACAGACTGAAGGCGCGCTCTAGCTTCTTAGGCAGTGGGTCGTGGTATTCCCCTTCCTTTCCGTAATAGGAATAGCCTTCAGGCGTATGCTTCAGGTTCACACCGTTAGCAACGATGCCAAGAATGTTGGGAGCTGAGCGTTCCAGAATGGTTTTGGCCGAATTGGCACTATTGCCATCGACAACGCAAGGTTGTGTCACCAAGAGTAGGCCGTCCACCATTTTGCCAAGCACTGCGGCATCCGCCATGCCCGCCAGGGGCGGCGTATCGAAGATGACGCAGTCGTATTGTTCAGCGAAGCGCTCGATTAGCTGAGCCATGCGCTTGGAGTCCAGCAGAGCCAGTGGGTTGGGTGGAACCACGCCAGCCGTCAGAACTGATAGGCGTGGCGTCACATTTTGGACTGCATTTTTGAACTTTTCTTGCCCCACGATCACGTTACTTAGGCCTGCGCGGTTGGTAAGGCCCCAGAGGTGATGCTGGGAGGGATTGCGCATATCGGCATCAACCACCAGAACACGACGCCCCACTTGGGCCATGGCGGCGGCTAGGTTTGCAGAGACTTCTGACTTGCCTTCCCCTGGGACAGAACTAGTGATAACGAGGCTTTGAAGTTCCTTGTCAGAGCTGAGGAATTTGAGGTTGGCCCGCAGCATTTGGTAGGACTCATTGATGATGGAGCGAGGTGCATTGGCAACGATGATACGAGGGGAGACGCCATCTGCATTGAGCTGAGCTGAGCTACCCAGGGTCGCATATTTGGGAATTAAGCCGACTAGGGGATAGCCAAACTTTCCCTTGACATCGGAAATCGTTTTGAGGGAACGGTCCAGAATATCCACCAAGAGTGCTGTGGCAACCCCCATGGATAGACCTAGGAATGCACCTGCTGCCAAGAGCAGGTTGCGTCTTTTGAGGCTTGCTTCCTCTGGAGCTGTTGCTGCTTGGATGATGCGAGCATTGCCGATGGTTTGGTTTTCGGTGACGCGGATTTCTTGAAGGCTACTGAGCAGGTTCTCGTAGGTTTCCTGGGCTGCTGTGAGTTTACGTTGCAACTCCTGTTGGCGGGTCTCTAGGCTGGGGATGCGACTGGCTTGGCTACGGTAGGCTTCCCGAGATTCCATGAGGGAACGGAGCTGTTC
This sequence comes from uncultured Pseudanabaenaceae cyanobacterium, assembly GCA_938015405.1. GTDB lineage: Bacteria > Cyanobacteriota > Cyanobacteriia > PCC-9006 > JAAUQQ01 > JAAUQQ01. The sequence continues at coordinate 2,457 of CALLPZ010000216.1, read as the reverse complement.
CTGCAGACCCAAACGATTGACTTCTAACTGGGCCATGCTGCCAGCGAGTTCTTGCTGGAGGTCGCCAATTTGCAACATGCCGAAGTCAATGCTGCCAGCATTGGGGCCGGCCACTTCAATCACTCGGCTGGTCAGCAATGCCTGGAGCGAGGCCTTTTCTCGTTTGAGGGCACTGACCTGGGGACTGGCCTCGGTGTAAGTGTTGCGAGCGCTGCTAAGTTGCTGCTGGGCTGCCTGGTACTGCCGTAGAACCTCTTGGACGCCTTCGGATTTGTTGAGATTGCTGATTAGGACTGCTTTCTGGCTGTCAAAGCCAGCCTTGCTGCGCAGCTCTTCAACCCTGGCCGCAGAGTCCATCATTTGGGACTGAATGTCGGCAATTTGCCCATCCAGCTTGCTGATCAAATTCACGACCCGCGTGGATTCTTCCTTGAGCGAGACAATGTTGTTTTCTGTGCGGAACCGGCGCAGGGCTTCGGCAGCCTGGTTTACTTCTTGTTCGCTGAGGGGGAGCTGACCGGAGATGAATTCCCTGGCGGCTCGGGTTCCCGATCTATTTTCGGTGATGTTGTTTTCGATGTAGGCCTGCATGACGGCATTGACAACATTGGCTGCCAGGTCCGCATTGTCGCTGTTGTAGCCGACGCGCAGCACGTCTGTCCCCATGACGGCTTCAATTTCGAGGTTGTTGCGAATGACGATGGGAGGAAGGGGATTGCCATCTTCGTCGCTGAGCTCCAAGCGGGCGATCGCTTCTTCGATAATCGGATTCGATTGGAGGATGACCGATTGGGTATTGAGGGGGCTGGCCTGTTCATTAAACGACTGAACCTGGTCCAGGTCACCCTGGAGAATCGTTGAGGTACGGTCCACCTCAAACAGCAGATCGCCAGTGGCGGTAAAGGCTGGCTTTTGCATGGAAGCACCCACCGCAGCAAGTCCCAGCGAGGAGCCAAACACCGCTGCTGCCACGGGCCAGCGGCGGGCGAGGATGTCGAGGTTCTTTTTGAGATTAATCTCTTCGAGATTAGATTCCATACCGCTAATGCACCAGTGAGTTGAAGAGGACATCGCTTCAACCAAAGCCTCCATTGCATTTCTAGTTGCTGTGAGGTGAGAGAAGTTCCATGCCGGTCCTGATAAAGCGATGCTTCCAGGGAGCGGAGTACCTCTCAGCCTGCGTAGAAATGCCCTATTGAGCTCTGGTTTTCAGAGCTGAATTTCAGTTAGGTGAAATCAGCCGTCTAGCGATGAAACTGTCCCCATCGGGCGAGAGACACGTCCGATGATTTAGGAGATGTTGAACTGACGGTATATCAGCCATTAGCATCTACCTGTTAAGGGGGGCTTAACTCAGCCTTCCAAAGGCTTTGAGTGAATCAGGATAGATACTCTGGTGGAATTTTGAAGTTCTCCATTGCTTGTAAAAAACTCGGTATAAAAAGCTTTTATTTCATATTTAAATGTGGGTTATTAAGGCGTCGAAATGGTCTGGTTGTCTTAATTTTTACTTTTTACTCTGAGAGATTTAATGATGGACTTGTTCTAAATAATGATGGCGGCTGTTGCATCACTTCGGCGAACGCCTTGTATGGCTGGACAGTTGCAAGATCAATCAAATTTGCCTGCCTATTTCTGCTGTTAAGGATATTTTCTACGTGTATCTAAAGTTTGGGATGGGGCGTACTGGCTCAGGCCATCCTGAGAAAAAGCCCCGCTCTCTGATGAAATTCAGGGAGCGGGGCTAGGGAATGAACTAGGGCTAGGAAACTGGTGCTAGGGAGCTCAGCTCCATCTGTATGTTCCTAGCGCGGCTGAATCTGCGTGAAGCCTAAGGTGATTTTGCAAAAAGAATATCCCAACGCAGATTCTCCTCTTGGGATGAGGTAGAGGTGGGTTAGCTAAAGCTAGGTGGCCAAGCATTGCAGACCCACTCTGACTCCCTCACAGGAGAGGACTCTGTCTGGGATAAACATTTCTAGAAAGCGCCTAAGCTGCAGCCAGTTCAGGCATCTGGGCCTGGTTGAGCAAGTCTTGGAGCTTGTCTCCCTCAATCACTTCCGTTTCCAGGATTTGCTGGGCAATGGTTTCCAGCAGGTCGCGGTTGTTGTCGAGAATCGCTCGCGCTTGGTTATGGGCCTGCTCAACGATTCCCTTGACCTCGGCATCGATCGCCTTAGCCGTTTCATCACTCACCTGACGGCGGGGATTGGCTCCTTCCTGACCAAGGAAGTTATTGCCACCGCCCTTTTCGTAGGCGAGGGGGCCGAGGACGTCGCTCATGCCATAGGTGGTGACCATGCGCTCCGCTAGGTCTGTGGCGCGCTGGAGGTCATTGGAAGCACCCGTGGTGATGCTGTTGAATACCACTTCCTCTGCGGAACGACCGCCCAGCAGGGTGGCGATTTGACCGTTGAGTTCTTCCTGGTTCATTAGGAAGCGGTCTTCGGTGGGCAT
>CALLPZ010000215.1 GCA_938015405.1 uncultured Pseudanabaenaceae cyanobacterium | reverse complement strand
GGGAACTCAGCCAGGCGCTGGGGCTCATTTCCCGCCATTACGGTTCCTAACGTCGTTGCGTGGATCGTCTTGTAGGACGTGGGCACCCCTGCCAATAGCGTTTCGCTGGTGGAAGACGGTACGGGCTCAATGACTGTGACTTCGCGGACTTCTCCGTCTTCTTTGACGAAGCAGGTTGCGACCCCGACGAATAGATAATTGTCGGGAGCCAGATCCGTGGCTTGGGGAAAGGTTGAATCTGTCGTGGAAAGGGTCGTGCTGGACATGGAACTAACCGCAATGGGGTAAGAAGCAAGGCCCCTGTAAACCCTTGTCTAAGTTCGCTTCAGAATAGAAGAGAGCCTTGGAATACAGTTGGAGCGATCGCCTTTGAATCCTATCCCGCTCTTTTGAATTGCTCTATGGAAAAGGCCGCAATCTTAACTGAGTTAAGGCCTTTCTTCATATCGCTTATTCACGTCGTAAAAATTGCTCCCAGCGGTTGTCATTCCTGGTGCGGAACACTATAGTTCTTCTGTACTAGTTATGGCGATTCAATTAATCGTGAGGATTTTGAATGCCACTGCTTGTGCCTGGCTCTACCCAAACAATCGGCTTCTGATTGGGATCTGTCCGATAGCTCTGCTGCTGCATCACAGCACTACCTTGCATGGGGTCAAAGGTGCGATTGAAGTCGCTCCGCAGCCGCCCTACCCGAGTTTGGGTTGAAATCAATTCAGAGCGAATCTCCTTGAGCTGAGACTGCTGAGTCCAGAGAGCAGGAACAAGTTTGGCGAGAGCTGCCACGGAAACGGCAATGAGCACGCCATTGACTGACAGCTTGATGAGGGTCTCACGTCTCATTTCCGCTAGGCGCTGCTGCTGATTGCGCTCAACCAGGGCCTGGCGACGAGAGCTGCGCCGCATGGTTTGAAGTTGGGCTTTGCTGGGTTGTTGAGCTTTGGCTAGCGGCTTCCTTGAGGTCCCAGGCTTAACGACTGATGACGGCTGGCTTGAACGGGGACGAGAGCGACGGACTGGGGTTGCTTGGGTGGCGTACATATCTTTAGTAAAGATTCGGTAGAGGAAACCGAGGCAGGAGTTGTAGCTTAACCAGTCCTTCTCTCAATAAGAGGAGGGGTGAGACTCCCAAATCCGCGTAGCAAATTTGTCCGTATAACTTACTGTGGCTTCTTAGAGGTGTCAAAGGTTGAGGGAGGTCACTCCTGAAGTCTTTCCCCCATGCAGGGTTTTAACCTGCCACCTTTGGCAAGAGCTAACTATATCGCATCTTTTCCAAAACAACGCTTCTTCCCCAGATTCATGGTCTTTTCGTTGTTGCTGGGAGGAGGTTTGCCCCTCTGCCTGGGAGCTTGCAAGCTCTGCTTTTAAAGAACCTGTGCATTGGGTTCGTTGGAGTGGAAGCTGATGGCCTGAGGGACTAGCGTGGCGAGTGAGCCACTTTCGAGAGGCGGTTCGTCATCCCGTCTGGGAGTACTGAGATTCCTGGAGAGTTTGCTGAATCCTGGGACGGAATGGCTGCTTCGTTGAGGTCGCAAGCTCGCTTTTTGGGTTGCCAGTCCCTTTCTGTACGCTAGAAGCCGAACGGGGAAAACCCGTTCGGCTTCTAGATTAGAACTGCAACGATGCAGGTCCAGTTTATTAAAGCGAGTAGCAGGGATTGTGCTTGCCACAAACCAATAATGCATGGAGGATGTGAACCCTCTGAATCAATACTTCTCCATCCGAAACGGATGATACCTATTCAGTGGCTTCACGGGATCAGTAATTACTGATACAGCGCACTGCCCAGGCGGTAAGCCAGGATTCCAGGGATTAGTGAGATGAGTAGGGCAACAATGATTTGTGAATCTGACATCTTAATTAGTAGCTCCAATGTAAGAGTGTAGCTCCCCATAGCGTCGGGCAATTTTTGTCCAACATCAACATCCCCGTAACATCCCTTAATAGTGGGCCAGCTAAACTTCTTGTGAGCGACTCAGGTGAGAGGCAATGTCATCTCTGGCACCTCTTCTTTGGGGAGCTATAGCTAGAATGGGAAATTGGGAAAGCCATTGAAAAGTTGCTAGCATGGCTATTTCGTTCGTCCCTGTGAGTTGGTTTTGTCTCTGGCTCCATTTGCAAGCTGTTGGTCGATAGTCAGTCCTACAGATGGAAGGCCTTCGTTGAATCCTTAGTTATGATTAACCTGTTCTCAGATAGCCCTAGCAGTACCAGGACGCACTTTGAGCGCCAAATGAAGCGTGTTCAGCAGGATGTCCTGCGTATGGGAGCCCTGGTGGAGAATTCCTGCTGGTTGTCTCGTCAAGCACTGATTGCCCGCGATCTTGAAGCGGCTCAAAAGATCGTTCGTCAGGATAAGAAAATTGATGTTCTCTATCGGCAAATTGAGCAAGACTGCGTCAATTTGATGGCGCTCCAGGCCCCAGTGAGTCAAGACCTACGTTTGCTCAGTGCGCTCATGCAGTTGGTGCGTGACCTAGAGCGTATTGGAGATTATGCCCAGGATATTTGCGAAGTGGCTGTGCAGCTATTCCCTTACCCTGAGCAGCCTGTGACCGATCGCGTCGCGCTGATGTTGGATCGCTGCAGAGCCATGGTGGCGCTTAGCCTAGAGGCCTTGTCTAGCCTTGATTTGGAGTCTGCCAAGAGCATCCGTGAGAAGGATGATTTGGTGGATGATGACTATGACAGTATCTACGCTGATTTGGTACAACGACCTGATTTGCAGCAAGGGGTTGAGCCAATTGTGCTGCTGAGCTTAGTCATTCGCTACTTAGAGCGAATTGCAGATCATGCTACGAACATTGGCGATCGCATTACTTACATTATTACGGGTGAGCGCTTCTAGTCGTTGGTTGATTGGGTCTTGATGCCCCGGTTTTCTATTGTTTACTTTTGGGCCTATTGCTTTGGTCTTTGGGGAGAGAGAGTTCGCTTTTGAAGGGTTTTCTCTAGACAATCCGTCTTAGGGCATTGACGCTTGTAACCCTGAGGTTTACGGTTTCAAAGATCGGTTCTTATTCTGGCAACTCTCAAGCTAGCCTAGGATGGTTCAGTCTGGGTTTCGAATACAACTGGCGATCGCAAATCTCCGAACCATCGTTTCAATCTGCGAATCGTTTGAACAGTCGTCTCCCTAAGAACATTTTAAGAGCCATCATGATCGCGCCCATTCCTGTGGGCTTTTCGTTCGACCTACAACTGCGTAGCGTAATCCGCTGAGGCCTCCATGAAGTTTTCCGTTGCAACCTTGCTGGCAACCCTTGCTGATGACAAGTTTGTTGGTGCCAAGGTTTTAGAAAAGAAACTGGGCTGTGAGGATGAGTCCGGTTTGCGGCAACTCCAAATTGCTCTGGATGCCTTAGAGAAGACGGGCATCATTGAGAAGGACCGGAGTAAGTATCGCCGAGTCCAGGAAACGGGCTATGTGGAAGGGCGGTTGCGCTGCTCAAGTAAGGGCTTTTGTTTTGCCATTCAGGATGCTGAGGATGCTGAAGATATTTACATCCGGGAAAGCAAGCTGAACCATGCCTGGAATGGCGATCGCGTGCTGGTCTCTGTTACCAAGGAAGCGAGCCGTCGCCGGAGTCCAGAGGGGCAGGTGCGTTTGATCCTGGAGCGGGCGAATACCTCGGTACTGGCAAGAATTAAGGCAGAGGAAGCCAAAGAAGCACAGTTTAAAGCCGTTCCTCTGGATGATCGGTTGTTGTTTGAGGTTGACCTGAGTCAGGAAACTGAAGACCTCAGTGAAGCCAATGACCATCTTGTGAATGTTGAGGTGGTGCGCTATCCCTTAGGACGCCATGCTCCCTTGGGCCGCGTGACCCAGGTTTTGGGGAGTGATGCCGAAGCCGCTGCCGATATTGATATTGTTTGCTGCAAGCACAGCTTGCCAGGGGAGTTCTCCGAAGCTGTGAAAACGGCCGAAAAAGCGTTGCCCACCCGCTTGCGTAAGGCTGAGCAGAAGGGACGTCTGGATCTGCGCGAGTTGGATACTGTTGCCATCTATGGGGCAACGCCGGGGGCCGATGCAGACATGGTGGACAATGCTGTGTCCATTGACAAAACCGATGAAGGTTGGCGGCTCAGCATTCACGTCGCGGATGTGGCAACCTACGTTCCCCTAGATTCCCCCATTGACCAGGCTGCGAAGCATCGGGGAACGGCGGTTTACCTCGGCGAGACTGTCTTGCCGATGTTGCCAGAGCATCTGGCCTATAGCCTTTGTAGTTTCCAGTCCAGCAAGGATCGTCTGGCGCTGTCGGTGCTGGTGGATATCGATGAAGCCGGTGAGGTGCTGCGTTATGAAATTCAGCCTTCCATTATCAATGCCAATGCTGCGGTGAACTATGGTCAGGCCCAGGCTATTCTGGGGCGGACCCCCAAGACTCGAAATATCAAGAAATTTGCGCCAGTCTATGACTTGATTGAGCAAGTTAATGTGGTGGGGGAGCTCTTGCAGGATCAGCGTCGAGCTCGGGGATCGTTTGAGCTCAATCTGCCTGAACGCCTGCCTGAACTCAGCGATAGCTCTAGTAAGGTTCCAGCCCTCTTTAGCAATGCTGCGTTTAATGATGAAGCCCTTGGGGCGCTGATGAGCCCTGGCGAATTGACCATGCGAGGGAAGATTCGGGAGTTTATGCTGCTGGCGAATCAGCTGGTCGCGGAGCATCTGCAGGCGCTTTCAGTGCCTATGCTGTATCGCACCCACCGCTTGCCAGAGGTGCCTGCAGCTGAGGAACTCATCAAGTTGGTGAGCAACCTCGATATTGAGATGGAGTTGGATGACGAGGAAGTGGTGATCTCGTTGGATTACCAGAACTTCTTAGCTCAGTTTGCGGAGAGTGAGGCTGAGCGAGTGTTGATTTATCAGCTTCAGCAGACTGTGAAGCCTGCGAGCTACACCATTGCTCCGGGGTTGCACTTCGGTTTGGCGCTGGATAACGGCTACACCCATTTTGCCTGTCCGGTCCGTCGTTACTGCGACTTGCAGATTCAGCGGGTACTCCATGCGGTGTTTGAGCATGGTCGTGATCGCCGCACAACGCGTTCGAAGGAGCGAGTCGATCTGCACAGCAGCGAATTCCATGAGTACATTGCCTGGAATATTCTCCCCCCCGATATTCATCAAGAGCTAGAACTTCAATTCCAGGCCACGGTGGTTCAGTTGGGTGAGCGTGAGAACCGCGCCCAGGAGGCTGAAGCTGACCTAATAGGTCTGAAGAAAGCTGAGCTGATGAAGGCTCGTACAGGGGAGGTTTTCCCCGGCCTCATTACGCGGGTACAAAACTACGGCTTCTTTGTGGAACTAGATGGCTGGCTGGTGGAAGGCTTGGTCCATGTCAGCTCCCTCAAGGATGACTGGTATGAGCATCGGATTCGCCAGCAGCGTTTGGTGGGTCGTAAGAATCGTCAGCAGTACAGCCTGGGCGATCGCGTCGAGGTCCAAGTGAAGAGTGTGGACTACTACCGTCAGCAGATTGATCTGATTGTTGTGGGCGGTGGCAGTGAAAATGATGAGCTGGAAGCGGAAGATCAGCAGCTCGAAGTGGGCCTAGAGTTGGACGTTGAAGACGATTCTGAGTAAAGCCTTGGAATAGATGCTCGGAGGTAGCGTCCTCTAGGTTCCAACTCTAGACTGAAGGAGAGGCCATGGGCCTGGCGGTGGCTGCCTGCTATCGCTCATCATT
>CALLPZ010000214.1 GCA_938015405.1 uncultured Pseudanabaenaceae cyanobacterium | reverse complement strand
CCACCGTCATGTCCACCGCCGAGGCCGTGGCCGTGGGGGTTTCCGCTGGGCTGGATGCCACTTATTTAGGCGATGGTGAAGTGACCAGCGAGCATTTGGTTCGCAATTTGGTGGGCACAGTGCTGAAGGATAACCCTGAGGATGCGGCGAAGCTACGCCATTATTTTGAGGTGGTGGTGAAGGGGCGATCGCAAAGCAATGACCTCTGGAAGGACTATTACAAAGCTCGGAAATGGCTGCGTTAGAAGAGGCAAGGCAGCCTCTCCTCATTCGGCCTGCTAAGGGCGAAGCCCGGCCCCTCTCCTGAAGGAGTAGGGTGACGTAGTTGTAGATGCCTGATAGGAAGTAAATCGCTAGTTGGTTTGGTCCCTTCTCTCGTTGAGGAGTGGGAGTGAGGGAAAAAGGTGGCTATTTGATTGCTCATACAATCCATCCCAATCCCCTGACTCATTCACCATCAGGACCAAGCAAAAGAGGCGACGATCCAACACCCGCTATCCCAAGTACTGGAAATCACTCAACTTCAAAGCCGTAGCACTGGCAAAGCCCGCAACCGACTCTCCACTCCGCAAAGATAGCCAAGATTCCCCAGACGTATGCTCTAAGCGATAGTTATCTGCACTGCCGTAGAGCACCACCAGATCTGTACCGGGTGTGAAGTCCTCCACATAGCCCAGATCAGAATGTCCCGCTGCGGAATAGTAGGCCTGAGTGCTATCGCCCAAGACAAAGGTATCCGCCCCATCTCCGCCAACCAAAATGTCCCATTCATTCGCCCCCTTAAGAGAGGCATTACTCCCATCAATGCGATCGTCCCCCGGTCCTGCCCAGACATAATCACTGCCAGCACCACCAATCAAATGCTCAGCACCAGCCCCCCCTGGAACATACTCAGAAGCAGCAGTACCAAGGACTTTAGTCGAGGGCACAGGTGTGGATGGTGGCGTAACGGGTGGGGGCGTGACAGGGGGCGGTGTCACAGGCGGCGTAACAGGTGGAGGCGTGACGGGCGGGACCGGGTTCCCCCCTTGCCCAGCACTGCCATAAAGATTGAGTTGCCAACTATTCCACTGTCCCACTTCGCCCTGAACCCGATCTGAAACCCGCAACGTCCAGTCACCGAGGGAAGACTCTCCCCAGTTCCGTATTGAAGTGAAGGTCCAGCGATCGTAGTCTGGAGCAGGATCATTGTGACGCTCCGCCAGGATAGACTCAGTCCCGTCAGGAGAAATCAGCCTCACATCCAATTCACCGCGATTGCCACGGACCGCATCAAATAGAATCTCTGCCGATTCCACCTTGATATCTTGGGTCACAGAAATCTTGGAGGAAATTCCCCAACTATTATTATCAGGAACCGCCTGATGGATGCCCTGCTCCTGGGAAACAAAAGAAACTTCTGGACCCACATTTTGCCAAGTGGCAGCAGCGGTCACTGCCGCCCCTGCATTCACGGCACCAAAACCATATTTATGGTTAATGTGATAGCCCGCTCCATTGGTTGTCCAGCCACTATCTCCAGGATTCGTCTTGGTCGCTGTACTGGCCAAGATATGTTGCACATCACGCCAGCCCAGACTAGGGTTAGTCCCCAAGATGAGGGCCGCCACCCCAGAAACCACCGGGGCTGCCCCAGACGTCATGCCAGATTCCGCATAGCCATCCAGGGGGTCTCCATTGCCCTTTTGGGACACCGTTGTCATTAGGCCTTGGAAATCGCCACTGCTGTAGGCGGCTACAAAAATAGAAGCACCAGGTTCACTGTAATAGGCTTGATGACCTCGATGGTTAATCCCCGTTACTGCGATGGTGTAGCGCGAACTGACATAGCCGTCATAGTTGGTATTGTCGTTAAACTCCAAACCATTCCCTGCTGACCAAACAAAAATATTGCCCAGCCCATTGCGGCCATATTTAACCCCATCCGCTAGGGCCTTTTCCGTCAACTCACCGGGCCGATCTAACCCCTCGCCACTGTCCCAAGGTCCCCAACTACTGTTATAGATATCAATCTCATTACGTTTGTGGGACAAGGCTTGGGAAATAACCCAATCATTACCCAAGTCGCTCGTATTAATCCCCAGCGTCGCAAAGCTCGCTTGCGGTGCAATCCCTGCCACACCAATGCCATTGTTTGCCGTGGCAACCACCAATCCCGCCAGGGCAGTGTCATGGTCATCCTTCGCCCAGGTATTACTGGACTGATTCGCAAAGTGGTGGCTTAGCCAGGGAGCAAAGCGATCGCGTAAATCTGGATGATCATGCTGAATTCCATCCGCCACAAAGCCAACGACAACATTTTGGCCGTGATTATGTTGCCAAGCAGCCTGAATATCGAGATCTAGATTGCTAGGGCCTCCCGTTTGGCCAAAGTTATGCAGAAACCATTGATTCGTTACCAAAGGATCGTTAGAAATCATATCGAGTTACATCCTCACAAAAGACATCATGAGTTGGAGTTATCATCACAGGCAGCACCCAACGCTCCTGCCAGCTCAGGCAGGATTCACTAAAGGTCAAAAGTCTCCATTCCCAAGAGAATTTGAGTTGCCACTGCAAAATCAAATTCAAAGAATGAAAGAGACTTAAGCCCCTGGCTTATCTCCTTAAATCAATGGTTAGAAAGATTGACGAAGCAGTGGAATAAGACCCTGCAACCTAAATTGATGCTGGGGTCTGATGACTGAGATCTGATCGATATCTCAGCCATAGGTCCAGGCATATTTCAAATCGTCGATCGCCTAAGCGAAGCACGACACACCCTTAAAAGAGGCGAAATCGACAGTTGAAACCTTTATCGCCAACAAAATAACTATAAAAAGGAATCATGAGGGACCGCTCACTCCCCTTTCAGTTCGAACAACTTATTCAAGTTCCTTGTTATGAACATCAAGCGCTGCTCAGCAGCAAACAAGAGAACTCAATCTATTAATTTGATACAAGCCCAAACTCAATACCCATATTTTCTGAGGAGAAAGAATTGAAAACAATAGGTTTAGCCGCTGCTTTATTATTTTCTGCCTGCGAAATATTGACGGTCCCCAAAATGAGAACCTCGCATTTTCCGTCAAAGCACTCACTCAAGCCCGAGTGATCCCTCTAAAAGGCTTTATCTGTTCTTCATATTCCTCCTCAACGGCACTGCCCTGCCCTTGCAGGCAAATACCGAACCAAGGCGAAATCTATTGCTTTGATAGGAATTTTGTAAAAAATCCAAATCCTTCCGGATTTTGATTTACGGGGTTTCTATCTCTCTCAATAACATTCAACAGTCTGCTTCGACTTGAAAACGCTAAGCCGTTCACCTCAAATTCCGTACCGCTCCATCTCCCTGCTCCATGGCTTCAACCACCTCAGCAATTCCCTTTCCGTGGCCCCAGCCCACATAGCCCGCAAACAGACAATTCCCATCCCGATCTGCCACATAAATATGTTGAACTTGGGCTGGGTTCTTCCAAGTCCTTAGGGTTACCCCATCTCCCAACTCACAGCGCATCCTTGCCCTGCCAAAGTCGCGATAACCCGCTGCTGTCATCCCCGGCACCGCCCGCAATGACCGAATCACTCCCTCCGCCACCGGACTCAACACCTCCGGCTCCACCCCGGGCCGTTGCCAAAACTGCTGAATCTCCTGAGCCACCTCGGGGCTGTACCGCATCGCCGCATGGGAGACCTTAGACAACAACTTAAACTCACTGCCCGGCACCTTAGTTGCTTCTACAGCCACTAAGCCATCGCTACCGTCGCCAAGGTCCGTCGCAATCACCAGGGTTGGGATTTTCTGAGCAATCTGCTCTGCAAGATCTCGGCGATCGCGCCCCAAATCCCGTGCAATCCCAATCCCTAGCCTTAGAGGATCAATCATCCGCGCCACATCCGAGCCCCCAATAGGCGACCCCACCATCACAAATGACTCCACCCTCGTCCACCATTCCGGATGGCGATGCAACAGCTCCGTCCAAATCAGCCCCCCCATGGAATGGGCCACCACCCTAATCGGCAACTCGGGATAGCGGGCCAAAAACGACTGAACAATCGCCTCCTTCTCCTGCACCAGCGGATCAATCCGCAACCAAGTATTCAAAAACTTCAGGCTCGGAGCCACCACCTCACTATTCTCAGGGGCGACCGATCGTACCAAATCCCCCAAATACTTCCCCGTATCCGACCAGCCATGCTGGGCAAAGATCAATCGCTCGGGCAGTTGCTGAGAAGAGCTGGAAGCCATAGCCAAAACAGAGACATTCTTAAAATCTTCTTGACTACTGTAACGAAGCTCAAACCGGGCTGGCAGTCGTGAAATCCTCTTCGTCAAGTGTCATTACACCATCGGTCGTTTCACCCCTGCCTCGCTAGGATCAAAATCTCTAGAGATGGATCATGGCGCTCAACCGCCCCACCCAAAACCAGAAAATCCCCCTTTTTTCACCATTCCCATCATGAGCAAACAAAAATTTGACAGCTTCGACGACATGCTCGCTAACTCCGAAAAGCCTACCCTCGTTGACTTCTACGCGCCCTGGTGTGGCCCTTGCCAAATGATGGCCGGTATTCTCAAAGAAGTGAAAGAACAGATTGGCGATCAAGTCAATATCGTCAAAATCAACACCGATAATTATCCCCAGATTGCCTCCCAGCATGGCGTTGCAGCACTACCGACGTTGGTGCTGTTTAAGGATGGGAAACCCAGCGATCGCATTGAAGGCGTTCTCCGTCCCGAACAGCTAGTCCAGCGCCTCCAGCCCAACCTTTAAAGGACAGCCACCGTAAACCCGCTACGGTGTATTGCAAAAATTGGTAATTCGCGATCGCAGCTCATCCTCCGCCGTGGGCTGCGTCAACTGCATCGGCCCCTGCAACTGCCAGCCCTCGGCTGCACCTAGCGGGGGCTCTGCTATGTCCAGAATCGCCTGCTCCTCAGATTTAATCCAAAAATAGAACGGCTCCACTGGGTACAAAGCCTCCGGCAATGGGCAAATCGGAATCACCCGAGTCCCGCTATAAAAACTAAGTGAAGGCCGCTCAATCCGATTGGTCGTATACACCGGAACGGATTCCGCCCCTGCCCGAATCACCGCCGCCATCGGCTTAGCAGGCTCTGCATCACCCAGCTCAAACACCCAATGGGGCGATGCCATCAAGGCAACAATCGCCACATACCAGCCCCAAGCCAAGAGCAAGATCCACTGAGCATCCCGCCGCCACAACAGCCAGGCACTCAGGCCCATCCCAGCGAATAAAAACCAAAACGGAATCGCTAAACCCAGGGCTGCTTCCGACCCCAGCGAGAAATACAGTCCCCCCGCCAAAGCCACCATCACTAACAAGCCCAACAGCCCCAGCCAAATCTTGGGTAACCGCCCCGGCGTGTAAGGCTCCCCACCCAATCCGCCCAACCGATCCCAGCTATCCGCCAACATGGGTCCGATCGCCAGTGCCACCAGCGGATACAACGGCATGATGTACCAGGGCAACTTCGTCTGGGCCAGGCTAATCACCCCGAAATAGCCACCGCCCAACATCCAGATCAGCTTGCCCCAACTCAGCGATCGCTCCCGCCAAGCCTTAGCCAATCCCCAGGGCAAAAACATCACCCAAGGCCAGCCCCACTCCAACAACTCCCCGATGTAATAGAGAATCGACCCGCGATGATTTTCCACGGGTTCCCAGATTCGCTTGAGCGCTTGATCTACCAAGCCTCGCTGGACAAAATCATCCGCTCCTCCCAAGGTCTGATTGCCATACCAAGCCACCGCCGGAGCCATCCCTAAAACCAAGCCCGACCAGAGATAGCCAGATCGCAACATCCTCGGCGTATCCCAGGCCAGAAAGCCCAGCAGCAATCCGCCCAGACAAAGGCCCAAAACTCCCTTAGTTAGGCACATTAAGCCAATGCCCAGACCAATTCCTAAGCTCCAGCGAGCATCTCGCCGCGATCGCAGTCCCGCCAAGACGGTCACCAGATAGAAGCAGATAATCGCCCCATCCAGCATGGCTAAACGGCCATGGCGCACCACAGGAAGCAGCGTGAGATAGGCGATCGCCCCAAACACAGCCGGACGCCGCGTCACAAACAGCTCCCGCCCCACCAAATACAGCAGCGGCACCGACAGCGCCGTCAACATTGCCCCCGGCAACCGCGCCGCCCACTCACTCTCTCCCCAAACCTGAAACAAAACCGCAATTAGCCCATGCATCAGAGGCGGCTTATTCACATAGGCCTGGTCCCACATCGTGGGATGGAGCAAACCCTGACCCAAGTTCTGGACGCTTAGCCAAACGGACAACAGCGCATTGGACCAGGCTCCATCTCGCGGCAACAAAGATGGATCAGCAATCTCCCTCGCCACCTGGGCCACCGTGCCTTCATCCCAATCTCGCAGCGCTGGTCCCCCTAAATTGACCCAATACAGCGGCAACGCAGCGACCCACAGGCCCAGCGCCCATAGTCGATCTAGACCGACCCTGTAATGTCCCTGCGATTCTCCTCCTCGACCCAACTGCTTCAACCATTGTCTAAGCCGAGAAACCATCGCCATCCCATCGAACAATTGCCCTGACCCCAAGCAGTCGTCTCAGCATAGCCCAAGCAACCTTCGCCAAAACCTATACTTCTCGTAACAAAATAAGCGAGAATACCTAACGGGCTGGCCGCGCTCCAAGCCCGGCCATGCAGCTAGGCCATTGCGCCCGGTCACAAAGCAACGCACAGCCGTGCGTCCCTTTGCCCACAGCAGACAACAAGGTAGGAGAGTAATCGCAAATGGAACGCACCTTCATCGCCATCAAGCCCGATGGTGTCCAGCGCAACCTGGTTGGCGAAATCATTGGTCGCTTCGAAGCCAAAGGTTTCACCCTAGTAGGCCTGAAAATGATCAAGCCTAGCCAAGAGCTAGCCGAGACCCACTATGGCGTCCACAAAGAGCGCCCCTTCTTCAAGGGCCTCGTTGACTTCATCACCTCTGGCCCCCTCGTGGCTATGGTTTGGGAAGGCGAAGGCGTCGTTGCTGCAGGCCGCCTGATGATCGGTGCAACCAACCCCCTGACCTCCACCCCCGGCACCATCCGTGGCGACTTCGGTGTCAGCATTGGCCGCAACATCATTCACGGTTCCGATGCTGTGGAAACCGCTCAAAGTGAGATTGCCCTCTGGTTCAACGAAGAAGAACTCGTAGATTGGACCCCCGTAGGCACCCCTTGGCTCTACGAATAAGTCAAACCGTGACGACTCAAGAATGAAGTCATGACATCACGATGATGTCTGCTATCTCATTTGAGTTACCGAAGCCTGTCCTGATACCAGGGCAGGCTTTTTTGTTGGAATTTGTGGTCAAGAGAAGGAAATTTGGCGACTCGTTTGATCTAAGCCATCACAATGATCCCAGCAATTCCAATCCCCCCGCATCTGCCTGTAATTCTGCGCTCCCCCTTAGGGCCGTACTTAAATCCAGCCAATGACAAAAGGTTCTGTTTGTTAGGTTTTCCAGGAAATGTACGGACCCCCCTCTGCGTATTTGCTAGGGGGAGATGGGCAACTTAAGACAGTAGAAGCAACTGCACCCTCTAGGAGTTTGGCAACCGGCTACCCCTTGCAAATCTCTCTGTTCAAGGCCCCAGTGCCCGTGCGAATCCATCCCTAGCGCTCCTTCCGATCAGCAAGAGCGATGCTCTGCGGTGGTATTGCGATGGTATCCCGCCCCTAATTTCTGACTCGGTCTAGCGGGTCAGCGTCAATTGATCCGACTTATCAGCGATCGATTCCTTCTGTCCCGAGTAGACCTAATGCTTGCCAGCTCTCAACAATCCTCTGCGAAAAAACGGCAACTCTCTCTTTACGTCGTTCTTGTCGCTCCCTTCCTAGCGCAAATTA
>CALLPZ010000213.1 GCA_938015405.1 uncultured Pseudanabaenaceae cyanobacterium | reverse complement strand
GCGGCTCAAAGCCTCGGAGGATAGCCTGCGCCAGGGCATTGAAGTTTGGGAATCTCTGCGCTCAGGCCTGGGGAATAACGATGCCTATAAAATCTCGCTGTTTGAAACCCAGCTCACGGCTTACCAGAATCTCCAAGAAGTCCTGGTCGATCAAAATAAACCGACTGAAGCGTTAGAAATTGCAGAGCGCAGTCGGGGGCGTGCATTTGTGGAACTGTTAGCCCGGGGAAAGGCCTCTGCTCAAAACCAAAGCGATGCCGTGGTGGCCCCGCCCAACCTGGCAGAGTTGAGGCGAGTGGCCCAGGAACAACAGGCCACCCTGGTGGAATACACCATCGCTCGCGAGCAATTTGTTGAGACCCCCCATGGTGCCTCGCCCCAATATGCCAGTGAAGCCCTGCCCTATCGGCTGTTGATTTGGGTCTTGTCCCCCGATGGCAATGTGGCGGTGCGGGATGTGGATTTGTTGGCCTGGCAACAGGAGTCTCGGCAGAGCTTGCCACAGCTGATTGCCACAGCGCGTGAATGCATGAACGATCGCTACTGTGCGCGTCGAGCCAGGACAACAACTCGTGGCTTTAGTTTTGCTCAGCCTGCCCCCAGGGAGATTGCAAAACCCGAAGCTCAACCTGTGGATAGCCAGTCTCCCCTGGTGCAATTGCATCGGTTACTGGTTGAGCCCATTGCCGACCTGTTGCCGAGTGATCCGGAGCAGCGGGTTGTATTTGTCCCTCAAGATCAGCTCTTCCTGGTGCCTTTCCCGGCCCTGCGCGATCGCGAGGGCACCTATCTGGTCGAGCGGCACACGATTCAAACCACCCCATCTATTCAACTGCTAGCTGCCACCCGCGATCGCCGCCAGCAGCTCGCCGTTAAACCCAGCGAAGCCCTGGTGATTGGTAATCCAGCCCCCATGCCGGGTGGCTTTTCCCCTCTGCCGTTTACTGAAGATGAGGCTGTGGCCATTGCCCAACGGCTTTCCACTCAGCCGCTGATGGGGGCATCCGCCACAGAAACCCAGGTGAAACAGCAGTTAGCCAAGGCTGATGTGGTCCATTTGGCGACCCACGGCACCTTCGATGCAGAGAACCCCCTGGCAGGCGCGATCGCCCTAGCGCCATCTGCTGGAGAGGATGGCATGCTCACGGCCCAGGAAATTCTGGAGATGCCTTTGAATGCGGCCTTGGTGGTGTTGAGTGCCTGTGATACGGGGCGAGGTCAGATTACAGGGGATGGGGTGATTGGACTGTCGCGATCGTTTTTGGGTGCGGGGGCTGCGAGTGTCATGGTGTCGCTGTGGCAGGTGCCGGACGATGCTACGTCATTGTTGATGACCGAATTCTATGACTACCGGGACCAGGGTCAAGACCATGCCCAAGCTCTGCGCCAGGCGATGTTGGCCGTTAAGGAACGCTATGATGACCCGAAGAGTTGGTCGGGGTTTACGTTGATTGGGGAAGCTCAATAGAGGCCATCGCACCCAAATGATAGACCCCAAACCAAAGCAACCAAACCAAAGCCCCATCTGAGTCTGACAGAGGGGGCTTTGGCTCACAGGAAGCGCTGAGTCAGTCGAGGCCTAGGGCTAGAAAATGGCTTCTTTAATGGCATCCTTGCCCCGGTCCACGACCTCGGCACCCAGGATGAAGATTGAAGAGACAAGGCCCAGGGCCATGGCGCAAATGGTGAGTCCAGCCAGGCTGATGGCCCCATCGTCATCCAAGAGACCAAAGCCGGTGACGAAGATACCAATTGCAGGCAGGGTATTGGTTCCGGGAATGGGAATCATCATGCAAGCAGACATTAGCAGGATGGCGATGCCAATGATTAGACGGCCCAAGGGGCTGGTACAAACGCCGGTCAGTCGGGGACGGGAAATGGCTTCAATGCGCTTGAGCCAAGGCAGTCCGCCTTTGATAAAGCTTTTGACCTTCTCGCGATCGAAGCCCTTATGACGCCATTTCTCCGGGAGCCAGGGCTGCTCAGAACCTTTGAGGAGTTGGAAGGCCAGAAGGCCCATGACGATGCCGAAGGGAATGGAATAGCCAGGGGCCGGAATGGGCAACGCCGATGGCAGTGACAGCATGACGAAGAGGAAGCCAAAGGTGCGCTCTCCTGCCAGGGCGAGAATCTCTTCGAGGGTGACATCATCCCCGGGGGTGGCTGCTTCTGCTGCTGCAGTTTCATGGGCGGTTAAGCCATGGGGATCACCTAAAAAGTAATGCTGCAGCTCTGTGGAGAGTTTCGCCATGGGAATGTTCTAGGGTTTGCGCGGGTGTGTAGGTTTAGATGCGGGACGCCAAGATGCCTGAGGGATTATTTGAAAAAGGCCAGTAGCTGTAGCAGTGAGTCTCATTGGAGCCTTACGCAAGCTGGAGCCTAAATCCTCTGGTAGTAGTCTCAAGTTCAAGGCCAAGCTGAATTTTCAAACAACCGCTGAGCTTGATTCTGAGACCGGCCATTAGCTTAGAGGATGTTTGGAAAGTCAGCAAAGCTGCCAGTGACTGATTCTTTCTTCTTGTGATTCCACTGCTGAACCTGGTTTTCCCTCGTAAAGGTCTGTCGCTAATCCAATAAATTCTGAAA
>CALLPZ010000212.1 GCA_938015405.1 uncultured Pseudanabaenaceae cyanobacterium | reverse complement strand
TAATTTTGAGGACAGTGAATTGCGTATACTTCACTTCAGATTTATGGAAATACCTGGATTTGAATTAGTTTCTTATATAGGAATTTCGAATATATTTGAAAGTGCGTGAAAGTAACATTTGTGGGTCTAATTTGATTCTGGTAAAAGTCTTTTTTGCTTGGATAAATTTATTGTTTTACTCTGCTTAAGTTCTTAGGATATCTACTTAAAAGATTTGGAAAAAGAAATTTTTATTGGTTGTGATTATGGCAGTACTGGAGCTTTTTGGTCTTGAAATTGGGACAAACCGTGCCTTGTCGAAGAGGCTATTGTTGCTCCGCAAGTAGGCTTATTTCCCTTCATAAAAAAAGGACGACTTCGCTATCAGTAGCGAAGTCATCCTAGGGAGTTATGACACGATGACTCCTGCTTGACTGACGATTTCTATGAGTCGACAGAATTGACAGAGGAGCAGGCCCAGTCCTAAGCGCTTTCTGGCTGTTGTTGACCTGTTTCTGTGCTTGGTAAGGGCTGGGTCTTTGGCTCTGTACTGGTGGGAGCTGCAGGGGGGACATAAATGCCACCCCTCGCTTGGCGATAGTTACGATTGCTTTCGCCAAAGGCCATCACGGCAGCCGCTCCTGCTGCGAAGAGTGCTCCGGCTAGTCCACCAAAGCCCAGCAATAGCTGCTGGGATGTGCGATTAGGCTCGTCAGGTAAAGCAGCAGCTTCTAGTAAAGTGGCATTTCCAATAGACTGCTCCTCTGCTACCTGAAGGTCTCGCAAGCGCCGTAGATTTTCTTGATAGCTTTGGCGGGCGACTTCCTGGGTTCGCTCCAATTCTTTCTGCTGCTGCTCAAGGCTGGGAAGACTTGCAGCCCGGCTGAGGTAACGACTACGGTACCCTTCCAGGGTTTGCAATCGATTTTGTAGCCCCAAGCGCTGCACTTCCGTATTGGAAAATTGAGCAATCAGCTCCTGGCGTGTTGAGCCCATCTGTAAGTAACGGTCAGGCACGGCTATTTTGCTGCCGACTACGGCGGCAATTTCCTCACGCAGTAGCTGCTTGAGGAATTGCTCTTCCTGGCTGGCCGTTTGAATGACAGGGCTTTGAGCTTTGTAGGTGCCTAGTTTAATTGCCTTTTGGCGCTCAAGCTTTTGGAGTTCAAGCAGGACATTTTGCACTGCGGGGGACTGGCTGAGATCACTGGCCATCATGGCTTGAGGCAGATCCAAGCCCAGCGTATTGCGCAGTTGGTTGGATTTGCTCGTGGCTTCATCCAGGTCAGTTTTGACTGAAAGTACCTGATTATCCAGCCCTTGCAGGGTAATCACCACAGATTTGGCTTCATCCTGGAGGGAGACGATGCCATTCTTCTCCTTGAACTCGCGCAGAGAAGCTTCCGACTGCTCCACAAATCGCTCGCTTTCGGGCAATTGTTGTTCCGTTAGCAGTCTGGCTTTGGATGTTTGGAGCTGATTGTCCAGAATATTACTCTCGATATAGACGCGCGAGAGCTCGTTCACGACATTGGTCGCTAATTCGGGATCCTTCGCGGTGTAGCTTAGCTTCAGGACATCTGCTCCACCCGCTATTTCGACATCGAGCTTCTTACGTAATTCCTTTGGAGTTAAGGGGGAACCATCCTCATCCAGTAAGTCTAAAGTCCCGATGACTCGCTCCAGTGTGGGAGAGGCGAGGATAATCTCAATCTCCGTGCTGAGAGGGTTTTTACTGATAGACGTTATGTCACCAACCCCTTTACCGATACCAGTGAGGGAGGCTGTCTGGTCCACCTTTACAAGGACCTTCGAGGCGGCTTCATAGGTGGGAGCCTTCAGAAAAGCGACTCCTCCTGCCAATCCGAAGGTTCCTCCCCAGATGAGGGCAAGCACAAACCATTTGCGGCGAAGTAGATCGAAGTATTGGCCGAGCTCGAGGTCTAGTGACTCCCTTGCGCGCAGAGGTTGCGTTTCCATAGCGATGTCATTAGGGTACGAAATCAGAGCAGCAGAGCACGTGCTTAAGGTGCCCTAACTCTATCTACGGACTCGCAAAAGTCTCGAGTTTAAGCAGTATTTAGGTGGTATTGCGGGATGTTCCTTCAACCCTGAAGTGACTACTGGGCTGAGGGGAGATGGGTGAGGGTCTCTTGAATGGGGATATTCCTTGTCTGCAGATGGGATGCAGTCTGATGAGATTCGCGCTCTATCAATTCCCTCGATAAAACTGACTGAAAAAGCAGACCTGTTGCAAAAAAACAGCTTTTCTATGGGATCTGATCAAACAAAGCCGTTGTCTTCGTATAAAGGCTTTGAATTGAATCTCAAGAGCTTTGCCAGAGGTTCCCAAAATAGATTTTTAAGCCAGTTTCTCAGTCTGCAAAATAAACCTAACAATGACGAATAGTGCAAGCCATCGTAAACCTGCACCCGTCGAATGTGCAGGAATAGGTATAAGTGTGAGGTTCTATGAACTCAGGGGGATGGTACTTCGAGGCTTAGGCAACAATAGTGGCATCAACGGGGGGCTTGGCATGGGTCTGAGAGCTGAGCAACCCCAGGTATTAACCTGAATCCTGGAAATTTCGGATTAACAGGCCCATTTCAATACTTGTTGTGCGTTTTTTGCTCTGACCGCTATGAGACTGCTTAGCCATGAGACTTGCCCGCCGAACTGCCCCTCCCGAAGCTGAAACCAAGACTCGCATCTTGAAAGCAGCCCAGCAACTATTTTCCCGCTATGGCTATGACGGCACTACGACCCGAGATCTTGCTCAGGCTGCTGGTGTTGCCGAAGGGACGCTATTTCGACACTTCCCGAATAAGAAAGCCATCCTAATTGAGCTTTCTACGGAGGGCTGGATCGAGATTCTCACGGATCTGCTCACGGAACTGAGTGAAATGAGCAGCTACAAGGCCGTTGAGGATGTGATGCGGAAGCGTATCAAGCATTTGAGCGAGAACACGGACCAGCTCAGGGTTTGCTTTATGGAAACCCAGTTCCATCCTGACTTGCAGGAGCGTATTCAGCGAGAGGTCTTGGACAAGATGATGGTGGTGTCTGAAGCTTTCTTTCAGACTGCTATTGACCGAGGGATTTATCGCCCAATGAATCCAAAGGTCATTGCTCGTATTTTCCTCGGCATGTTCATGGTGGCGGGATTCAGTGAGGTGACGGTGATGGAGGCCAATCCATCTCCTCAAATACTTCAGGAGATGGCAGTGGGCCTTTCTGATGTCTTTTTGAATGGTGTATTGGCTTAGGACTCTCTGGTTTCAGAAGCCTCTGCCTTGCAATAAGTGGGTCAAAGTAAAACCCCAGCGAGTTTCTCGCTGGGGTTTTGTTCTTAGAGATTGATTGTAGGTAGAGCTTAGTGAACGAAGTAGCAGAGACCTGCCAAGCCAGCTGCGATCGCGTAGAACGTGGCTACAACGCGAGTCTCATGCCAGCCACTTAATTCAAGGTGGTGATGGAGCGGAGCCATCTTAAACAAGCGCTTGCCAACGCCATCGGGACCTTTTGTGGCTTTGTAGTAACCCACTTGGGCGATGACAGAGAGAGATTCGGCTAGGAAGAGACCGCCGATGACAAGCAGGACCCAGAGTAGGTTGCCGATGAGGGCGATTGCTGCCAGGGCTCCGCCCAATGCGAGGGAACCGGTATCTCCCATAAAGACGCGAGCGGGGTTGCGGTTGTGGATCAGAAAGCCAAGGTAGCTTCCACTAGTGGCAGCAGCAAAGGTCATCAGTTCGGGGAATTGTACGATTCCATCTGCGGTCGGGGAGCCTACAAAAGCACCGAGCCCCAAGAGTGCGATCGCGCCGGTGCCTGCAGCTAGACCATCAACGCCATCCGTTAGATTCGTTGCATTGCTCTCAGCCATCATGACAAACAACGCTAGAGGCCAGAACAGTAAACCCAAGGAAAGCACGATGCCTAAAGGCAAAGATACGCTGGTGACCTGTTCAATGCCGGAGCCTACCGCTAGCCAGAGGCAGAACAGAGAGCCAAAGCCGACCTGAAGCAGCAGCTTCATGCGAGGGGATATGCCCTTGTTGGAGCGATAGCGCAGAATTTGCCAGTCATCCACCCAGCCAATAAAGCCGAAAGCTAGGGTTAGGCCGGAAGCTGCGATAGCCACCGGAGCAAAACCTGTGGCTATGAGGGAAAAAAGAACAGCCACTGGCACGACAAAAATGCCGCCCATTGTTGGAGTCCCAGCTTTCTTTAGGTGAGCTTGGGGACCATCTTCACGAATAAACTGCCCTGCTTTTAGGTTGCGAAGAATGGGAATCACCCAGTAGCCCGCAATCCCAGACAGCAACGTACAGGAAACCAGGGGAAGAAATAGGCTGGAAAGGCTCGCAGGAGAGCGACCAGCAGTCAAATCAATCAGCAGTGCTGACAGGCTCAAGCAACCCGTGAGTCCCCAAAGGAGTCTGCTGCCGGTTAAACCCATTTCTGGAGCTGAAACATATTTTGCATCCACAACTCAATTGATCCCTCAATCACCACAACACACTTATCGGAAACTAGTTTGTAAACAAACCTATCCTCTAGCTTGACCAAAACTATCGTAAAACCCTGGCTTTGTCAGCTTTTGAGCAGACATTCTTTGTTGTGGCTTTCTGCACCGTTGCATGTTTGGAGGGAGCAGGCTATGTCACCCCTTTGAGTATGATTTGTCACTCGAAATTAGAGTTTTCTCTGACCAGAGCAGGTTCTTGCTCTGGGAAAGTCCTAGATATAGCGCTACTCATACGGAGAAGCTGGCGTAATTCTGCTGTGAGAGTATTTCCTAATTTCTTTCTGGTTACGGATGTGCTTGTCTCTATCTGACGTCTCAGCAGGAGTAGACCTGTGCTTCTTTGGGGAATTTGTTTTGCTTTTTCTCAGGCGGAGCCTTGTGGAAACAGGAAGAGCTGCCATGTTCCCATGGGCGGGATGCTGTGATTTTTACCAATATCCCCCGGCTGAGAAGCTTCTAGATCTCAACCGGGGAATATTGATAGAACAGTATTAGTGGCTTTGGAGATGTCGTCAGTTCAATCTTGACATTAAGCTTGAACTCCCTAATCCGTTAAACGACTTGCAAGGTTAAGCCATTTTAGGCCTGGAATCCTGACAGCCCTATGATTGGAAGTCTGAGGATTTATCTAGCAAGCCAGGTTGCTGAGAGGGGCGCAAGACTTAGTCATCGTCATCAAAGTCTTCATCCTCCTCTTCCTCAAACTTATTGTCCTCACCGCCCATGAGTGCTGCAATTTCCTCTTCCTCGGCATCGAGCTGCTTCGTTTCATCACTTTCGCGAGCGATGAGGCGGCCACTCTTCTCTAGCCAATCCAGAATAGAGGGTTCGCCAGCGGAGGGCAGGAGGGGAGCTTGCTGATAGCGGGGCTCTGCTCTTAAAGACGGGTTTTCCATCGTCGGGGGATTCCTTCGAAACTCAACGGTTCATTGGCAGGGAGGCATGTGGGAACAAGAGTCGCGAGCCTGGGGATGTGGCTGTATTCCTGGGCAAAACGTCCGTAAGGAGGTTTGATTGCCAACGCGACGCATCTTGCGATGCCTAGAATCCTGCGCTATCTGTGCCAGATCCAAAAGTTGCCAATCTGGCAGTATCGCGTCCCCCATCATAGTTGAAAACCTTGGGCCCTGCGCTTTCGCCTTCATAAGGGCTGAGTTGAGAATTGTGGTGATGCGTCTGAATCTTGGGAGAGGCTGGGCGATGGGAAGTTAAGCATTTCATCCTGCCCTTGATGGATGAGAGGTTTTAGTTCCCTTCTAACAAGGCTGTTTCACAATGGTTCAAGGCTTGAGGGAGGTAATGTGTGCCCACCATGAACAGGACTTTTATCCATACGGAACCTTGGGGCAGTGATGCCTTAGGAGAAGCAAAATGATCGGTAAAGAAGATTTATTAGAGGCGATCGCCCCAACTAATCGGGGCATCTCTGCCTCGACAGAGCAGCGCAGTGCCATCTTGGCTGCAGCGACTCGTCTAGAAGAACGTAACCCTACTCCGGATCCAACCGGAGCTGGCGACTTGCTCAACGGGGACTGGCGCTTGCTCTACACCACCAGCACTGAGCTGCTGGGGATTGATCGCTTTCCCCTCCTAGATCTCGGACCAATCTATCAGTGCATTCGTTTGGAGGGCTGCCGGGTCTACAACATCGCAGAGACTTGCAGCCCACTCTCTTTAGACGGTTTGGTGAGTGTCGTGGCTCAGTTCGAGGTGGTGTCGGGGCAACGGCTCAATGTCAATTTTGAGCGTGCTGTGTTTGGCTTGCAGCGCTTGGCAGGCTATCAGGCTCCCAAGACTTGGATTGATACTTTGGACTCAGGTCGGCGTTTGCCAGCCGTCGATTTCCCAATTAAACGGCGGGAGCGGCCTGGGTGGATTGATATCACCTATCTAGATCAGGAGCTCCGTATTAATCGTGGCAATGCGGGGAGTCTGTTTGTGCTCCAAAGGGTGTAGCCATCAGCGGTCTGGCTGGTTCTGAGGTGGAAGTTCAGGACAAATTTTTGACAAGGGCAAAGTTTGGGCTGAAGTTTGCTAGTATTAGAGCCGACCTGCGGATGTGGCGGAATTGGTAGACGCGCTAGATTTAGGTTCTAGTGCCGCAAGGCGTGGGGGTTCAAGTCCCTTCATCCGCATCAGGTTTGGCGATTCCTCGTTGT
>CALLPZ010000211.1 GCA_938015405.1 uncultured Pseudanabaenaceae cyanobacterium | reverse complement strand
CCCCAGTGTGGGTGCGACTGAGACGCTGATGATGGCAGCGACCTTGGCTGAGGGAGAGACCATCATTGACAATGCAGCGCAGGAGCCCGAAGTCATTGACTTGGCGAATTTCTGTAATGCGATGGGTGCAAAGATCGAAGGTGCTGGCACCAACACCATCACCATCCAAGGTGTGGAGAAGATGCACACCTGCGAATGGAGCATCATTCCTGACCGTATTGAGGCAGGGACCTTCTTGGTGGCAGGTGCCATTACCCAGTCTGAAATTAGTGTGTCGCCCGTGGTTCCTGACCACTTGACTGCTGTCATCGCCAAGCTTGAGGCCATGGGCTGTCAGGTTATTGCTGATACGCCGGATACCCTGCGCATTGTGCCTGCCGACAGCTATAAGGCGGTCGACATTCGCACGCTACCTTTCCCTGGTTTCCCAACGGATATGCAGGCCCAGCTCATGGCGCTAATGACCCTGGCCGAGGGCAATAGCATCATCACTGAGACGATGTTTGAAAACCGTCTGCAGCATGTGGCTGAACTCCAACGCATGGGGGCCAATATTCGTGCCCAGGGTGATACGGCTGTCGTTACGGGGGCGCCTTTCCTCTCAGGTGCTCCAGTGATGGCAACTGACCTGCGAGCCTCTGCGGCATTGGTTCTCGCTGGTTTGGCTGCCCAGGGGACGACCACTGTTCAGCAATTGCGTCACCTGGACCGTGGTTACGAGTGTCTAGACGACAAGCTGCGTCAGCTTGGCGCTCACATTGAGCGGGTGGAGCTACCTGAGGAAGATGTGAAGGCGTAAGGTTTGGGATGGAGCAGTCTTGCTTCATCAACCCAACTTTATTCCCGTAGACAAAGGCGACCCTCAGATTGTTCTGAGGGTCGCCTTTTCTGTTGGGGCCATTAGTAGATTGAGTCCGGTTCATCTCTGGAGCAACCGCGCCTGCTCTACCTTTCGCTGTCTACCACTGCAACGACATTGTCCTTGGATTCTGGCATATAGTGATCTGCGCTGTAGATATCAAGGTGATGGAACAGGGCATAGGGTTTCTGGGTGCGGCAGCTGTAAAACTCAACTGCTGCACCTTTCTGGGTCACATTGACTTTCGGTGACAGATTCTTGGGCGTTTTGCCTTTCCAGCGCCATGGGAGCTGGCTAGGAATCTTATCGATAATGCGGTGATGGGTAAACTGACAATCCTTGCCTGTGGCCCCAAACTCTTTGATTTCGCGTAGGAGCATCGAGGCAATCATGTAGGAAGCA
Source organism: uncultured Pseudanabaenaceae cyanobacterium (assembly GCA_938015405.1). GTDB lineage: Bacteria > Cyanobacteriota > Cyanobacteriia > PCC-9006 > JAAUQQ01 > JAAUQQ01. Next base: position 3,221 of record CALLPZ010000211.1, on the reverse strand, counting down.
GAAGAGCGATCGCCATCTAAGGCCATCATGGTATTGCTCAGCGACCCTTGGGGGTAAGGCGGGTAGTGCCACTCCGTTCCTTCCGGCAAGGCTGACTCTAGGGCCGTTGTAGAGCTGCTGTTTTCCGGTACCGCACAGACATGGCCAACACCGCCGTCAGCGGTACGTAGAAGATAGGGCACGAGTTTTAGACCCGGCTTCACAGTTAGCCCCTTCAACTGAAGGAGTGCATCTCCAGGGTTTACAGAGCTCACAAACCATCGGCCTTCCGCATTGGGAGCCGTTTCGCTAACGCTATCCAGGGCTGTGGGTGCCTGGAACATGCTGACCAGTTCTCCCAGGGTGCTAGGCGCTTCTTGGTTGGTCACTGGACTACTAGGGTCCTTCTCAAGGGCTGGCAGCGTCAGGACCCCGCGGATATGGCTGCGCATTTTTCGAAGGGATGCGAGGGGGATGAGCTGGGTGGCCATGGGGTAAGACGTTTGGAGAATGAGAGGAGAGGTTGCAGTGACTGGGAATGCGAGGGCCGGGATGGAATATGTTGCAGGCGGTGTTGGCAAAGAAATGCCTTGTTGAGATCGTCGCTTTTTGGCGATCGCGCTTCCAGGTTAAGGCAAGGAGTTGCTGGAGGAATTAAAGCAGGAGGAAGAGCGACTCGGTCACCATCGCAGGCATTTTATCCATACATCCAAGTCTGTTTGGAAAACAGGCGCTGTCATTCCAGCTTTTTTGGCTTGTTTACACGTTGGCCTGCAGTTCTTAAATCAACGCTTAGCCTCACCATTCCGTAACTTGTTACACCGACTGTTAGACAGAATCCGTATGGAGTGAGCCTGCTTAACATTGTTTGGAGCTGTGTCGTCGTTTTACTCCCATGTCTATATATACGGCGACCCTAGCCCTAATGTTGACATAGTAATCCGTGACTCAGCTGAGCAAAGTTTAGAGAGCTGCTTGTCATTTTTCTACCAAGCTACAGACATGACTTTTGAATACCAATGCACTGCTACTTCTAGACCCCAATGATGAATGGAGCCCATCTGGAGATAATTGGGCCAGCTTGAGAGCTTTCGATATTGGGTGATAAATACAAAAAGAGGGGCGCTGCAAATGGCAGCACCCCTCTTCGAAGAACTAGATATTAGTCAAACCAAGATTTAGAACTTGGTCTTACCTGTTCCCCAACGGTTACCCAGAATCTTAGGAGCGATGAGGACGTAGCTAGAAATCTCTGTCAGGTCATCATCGGAGAGGTTACGCATCTTGGGATAGATGTCGGTGCTCTTCATGCTGGGGTGGAGCTCAGCAATCTCATACTCACCATCATAAGTGGTGGGGTTTTTCAGGTAATCCACCAGAGACTCAATGCTGTCCCGGGGAGGAGTTGCATTGGCTAGAGCCTCAGCATCCAGGCCGACGTTAGGATCGGTTTTGGTGACGCCTTTTGCGTGGCATTGGCTGCAGGTAGAACCAAACAACTTACGGCCTTTAACAGCTTGCTTAACGCTGAGGACCATCGTGTCTCCAGCTGGGTTAGCCTTGACCGTCCGGGTCTCGACATCGAATTCAGCAGCAGCAGCGGTGCCGACTGCAGCTTGGAAAACGAAAAACAGTGCCGCTACAGTGAGCAGCAAAACCTTTTTTATTAAAGAAGACGCGCTACCGATCATGGGATTTATTGAGGCTCCTGGAATCGCACTATATCCTAATGTCTCATATACGGATTCACCGCGACAGCCTATTGCCTGCAAATGTTCTGGCAATGGGCTTTGCTTTCTCTCTTTGTCGCTTACAGTCCTCTAGCTGACGGGGATGTAGCCGTTCCCGTCAGCATTCGCTATGTGCATTGGGCTGTTAATTTTTCGTAATATTTGATGCTCCTCTTCTAATGTTTTCAATACTTCTGTGCATTTTCTAGATGTAGCCCCTTGCCAGCTGCTCCGGCTTTTGACAGGCAAGGATTTGTAGGTTGCCTGTTTCGGGAAAGTAATTGTTAGAGCAAGGGCTGGATTAACTACAGGGACTTGCTTTTGCCCTTTGTATCTTGAGGTTTTGCACGATAGCCAATGGCTTAGAGCATGGCTCTTTCCAAGCCTTAAGTTGCCTGCTCCCAATCCATACGTTAAATTTAGTAAACATTCTTCTAATCCAGCGCTTGCCCTAGCTTTTTGGGGTTATACGAGGCGATGACGGGTTTTGCCACGGCAAAAAGCGTTCCCTCCTCTGCGTAGAGCACGGTTTTAGACTCGACAGTTCAAACTCTGAGACCAGCGGCACCTATGAAATTTTCTTGGAAACTTGTAGCCCTTTGGGCGGTTCCAATTCTGCTAATTGGCTTCTTCTTCCTACAAGGCAGCTTTGCGCCTTCTAATGGAGTGACCACCCAGAATGCGGCAAACACCCGTATGACCTACGGTCGTTTCATGGAGTATCTCGATTCCGGTCGGGTCACTACCGTAGATCTGTTTGAAGGCGGCCGTACGGCGATTGTTGAAGCTGTTGATCCTGAGCTGGACAACCGTGTTCAGCGCATGCGCGTTGATTTGCCTGGCAATAACTCTCCTGAGCTGATTGACCGCTTGGTTGAGTCTGGCGTCAACTTGGATATCCATGCGCCAGGCAATGGCGGGGCGATCCTCGGTTTGGTGAGCAACCTTATTTTCCCTGTCCTTCTCATCGTTGGACTTTTCTTCCTGTTCCGTCGCTCTGGCAGTGGCGGCCCCGGTGGTCCGGGTCAAGCCATGAACTTCGGTAAGTCCAAAGCTAAGTTCCAAATGCAGGCTGAGACCGGCGTCATGTTTGACGACGTAGCTGGTATCGAGGAAGCCAAGGAAGAGCTTCAAGAGGTCGTGACTTTCTTGAAGAAGCCTGAGCGTTTCACTGCCGTAGGTGCTCGCATTCCTAAAGGTGTGCTGCTCGTTGGCCCTCCTGGTACGGGTAAGACCTTGCTCGCTAAGGCCATTGCGGGTGAGGCGGGTACTCCCTTCTTCAGCATCTCTGGCTCTGAGTTCGTGGAAATGTTTGTAGGTGTGGGCGCTTCCCGTGTCCGCGACCTGTTCAAAAAAGCCAAGGAAAACGCTCCTTGCATCATCTTCATCGATGAGATTGATGCAGTGGGTCGTCAACGTGTCGCTGGCATTGGCGGCGGCAACGATGAGCGTGAACAAACCCTCAACCAGTTGCTGACCGAGATGGATGGTTTTGAAGGCAATACCGGCATC
>CALLPZ010000210.1 GCA_938015405.1 uncultured Pseudanabaenaceae cyanobacterium | reverse complement strand
TTTGGATGCTGTGGGTGATTTGGGGGATGAGACTGTTGGCCTAGGCAATGAGCCCATTGTTGCTGGGATTGATCAAGGAAGTGCTGGTTTAGGTCAGGCAGATGATCTTCTGCCTAATTTCTTGGGCCAAGGCTTGTCTGGTTTAGGACAGGATCAGCTCCAAGGACTGGGTGGCTTGATGCTAGTGGGTTTGGGAGATGTGGTTTAAGCAGTCTTAATAGATTGCTTGCATCAACCCTGGACTGCTTGCCTAAATCCCCTTCCCTTTCTTCTGGGCCCAGGATGCGGAGGATGGAGTGGATTTGCAGTCGTGCAAGAGGTCGAATTGAACTAAGTGAATGAAACTGGAATGTTCCGGGTGTGCAAACTGCGATGCATGCCCGGAACATTGCTTTTGAAGAGCGGAAGTAGATTGAAGCGTTCAACCCGGCAGTCCCTGGGTCGCTACAAGTCCATCTACGAATACAGCTCCGATGCTTCGCTGCCGCCTGCATTGAGAAAATGTTGTGAGTAAAACTATTGCTTGATCATTAGTTGCTCCCTCGTAGGTCTCCCCATTCTTTGGTGGCTAAATGATAGACCCGTAGTGGCTTTGTCTATTGGGTTGGCAGCTACTGGTTTTATCTTTCGCTGATTAGATGGCTATGGCTGATAGAGAAACTACGGAGTCTCAGAAGAGTCGCCTAAACTGTTCTGATTCTCTTGATGTACAGCTCCACAATGATTTCAATCTTTTCACGACTTTTAATTCAGACTGAAATTAAACTCTAGGGATTACTTTTTTGCCTCTTTAAAGAGAGAGGAATTGGAACGAGTAAAGATGCGGTCGAGGCTGACTGTATGGCTGGCGAGAATAGGGGAGACTGATGGTTTTGTTGGTTGTCTGCAGGCTGTTCCTTTCTCCACGGTGCAGTTGAGTTCTGCCAATACTTTCTCTCGTTCTATGGTGATTAGACATGCCCAATACTTTGCTTGATGACTTAGGTGGCCTTTCCTTTGATGCTCCTTCTATGGTCTTGGGACCGGTGGATGGATTGGGCTGGGAGAATCCCGTCGGAGCAGTAGAGCCTATGCCTTGGGGGCCTGTTGGGGGAGATGCTTTTCGCCTCTTGGGTCTAGATGATGCTTCCGGAGAGGCAGAGCAGAATTCTGAGGGGTCTACCCATATGCTTGATTGGGCAGACCTGCTGGAAAGCTATGGAGGAGGGATTGCTGAAGCGATCGCGAGTAATCTTGGCTCCACTTCGGGAGAGGGAATAATCAATAACTTTCTTCAGGTGTTGTTCCCAGCTGTGAATGCGAATGCCTTGCTTGGGCAGTTCCAATCGGGGAATGCTGGTGAGTTAGTCGAGGATTTGCTTCAGCAAGCAGGAGAAGTTTTACCTCAACTGGTGGATGATGCAGATTTCGGTTTCTCGAATGTGCTCCCTGAATTGGTGGATGATGCGAATTTGGGTTTGGATATACCTGGATTTGAAGCCGTGGTAGATCAACTGACGGGATTGCAAGGTGGGGAATTATTATTGCCTACCTCCACCGATGATTTAACGAGTTTGGTGGATAATGTTCTCCAGCTCGGCGAGTCTGTTCTCTCCATCTTGGCCGCTTCTGATTTGCCAGGCAGTGACCCATTCTTGAGTAATGGTGAGCCTGTGGCACCTGAGCTCATGAATCAAGAGCTGGCACCTGCGGCGACCCAAGATCAAAAGCTCAGTTCTGAAAGCTTTTGGTCTCAAGCGGATGGTGGTGTCGTTCACCTTGGCAGTACAAATTCAGGCCTTATTGCAGCTCCCACGATAGAAAAACGGACGACAGGAGGTCTTACCAGGCCCAGAAATAGCACGGAGCTATTTTGGTGGCAGCCCCCCGGTGGTATCGGCACATGGGAGGCCAGGACCAGCGCTTAATTTTGGCTGGGCTTCGACCTCGATTGTTCTAATCCTAAACTGTCCAGGTGCAGCACATCTGGATAGTTTGCTGCTCGGTCTTGGGAGATGGCTGGGGCCTCCGCGAGCTTCCCTAGGCTGATTCCCCTTAAACGTATAGATGCGGGTTTTGTGGGTTTCAAGCCTGGTTGCTGTTGGATGATTTTGGGCATGCTAAGCCCATCTTTTTCGTAAGAGATTTGGGCTTGGCATTGCTGCCTGCTGCCTTGCGAAGCCAGAGCATTGTGAGTCTGTTGCCTGGTGAACTTGAGTTTGGGAAGGCCCAGCATCTCGCTGGATTGGACGACCCGATTCATCACTCGAGTATTTCCTAGCTTTGGGGTGAGTATCTACCGGCCCCCGTTTCTGATAGGAATTTCATCTCCATGACGTCTACATCGACTGGAGAGGCAATGGAACTCTACTGCCTTAAGCCCAGTGATGCTTATTGGGCAGACCTGCTCCAGGCTATGCCCCATGACTTCTATCATCTGCCTGATTATTTGGCATTGGAAGCAAAGCGTTTGAATGCGACGCCTGAAGGGCTATTGATTCGCCGGGGTGATTGCTATTTCTTCTTGCCCTATCTCATTCGCAGTTGTGCACCGATGCTGCCGGATTATGTCTCCGATGCAGCACCAAAGGATATTGTGTCTCCCTATGGCTATGCCTCAGGCTTGCTGAGTGGTGCAGCGACTCAGTGTGAAACCTTTTTGGTCGAGGCTTTGGAGCAGGCCATTGTTTTTTGGCGAGAGCGGCAATTTTGCACGGCTTATTTGCGCTTGCATCCGCTGTTGCATCCAGAGTTAGCGGATTTGGATGAGACTGAACTCATGGGGCTCGAACGTCGGCAAGTGGGCCGGAGTGTGGCCATTGACCTGTCCTTGGATGAGGAGGTTTTGCAAGCTCAGCTGAGTCAGCTCAGTCAGGACAAGGCTCAACAGGCTCGTCAGGATGGCTGCACGGTGCGCTGGATGGATACGACGCTGGAGCTCCCGGCTTTTATTGCTCTCTATCGAAGTACGATGCGTCGATTGGATGTGGCGGTAGAGCAAACGTTCGACCCTGAATATTTTTATGGGTTAGCCCAGGTTTTAGACGGTCAATTCCATTTGTGTTTGGTTGAGCGTGGGGGAGTGGCGATCGCCGCAAGTCTAGTGACGGAAACCTGTGGCATTGTGCAATGCCATCTCAGTGGGGCCGAGGCTGCGATGATGAACGATGCTCCCAGTGCCTTGATGATGTTAGAGATTTTGGACTGGGCTCGGCGTCGGGAGAATGTTTGGCTGCACCTTGGTATGGGGCTAGAGGGCAGTGCTTCCGATGCGTTGTATCGCTTTAACTGTCAATTCTCATCCCTGAGCCTTCCCGTCTATGGCCTGCGGCTTGTGATCAACGAACAGCAATATGAACAGCTCATTCATGAGCGTAGTAAGCGGATTCGTCTTGATCCCTTAGAAATTCGGCAGGCGGATACTTTCCCAGCCTATCGTGCCGCTAATTGCTCGATTTAAGCCGACTTTATGGGGGCTTTAGCGTGTCCAGCTTCACCGTTGGGAATCCTAAAACCATATCTGCTCTGCCTCGCTACAGTTTTGCTTGAGAAGGATTGACCCAGACCATGAAATCAATCGCCCTTTGGCACAAACAAATGTCCGGGCAGCTCGGCTTTTGCCTGGTTTGCGCGATCGCCGGGAGCTGGAGTGGTCTGGCACCCGCTCAGGCGCAAATCATTCCCGATGCAACCTTGCCCACCCCGAGCAGCACCAGCGTGACTGGGGTGACAACGACGATTAGCGGTGGCAGTCAGGCTGGTGCCAATCTCTTCCACAGCTTCGACCAGTTTTCGATTGGTGCTGGAACAACTGCATCGTTTCAGAGCAGTGCTGCCATTGAGCGTATTTTGACGCGGGTAACGGGCAGTAGCCCTTCTGCAATTGATGGCAGGCTAGAGGTCCTGGGCAGTAGTGCGGACTTCTTCTTATTGAATCCCAATGGGGTGTTGTTTGGCCCCGATGCCAGTCTGAATTTGAGTGGCTCCTTTGTGGCGACGACGGCGGAGCGCCTGCAATTCGACGATGGTGAGTTCTCCACTGTCAGCCCAAGTTCTACTGCACTGCTCTCGGTTTCTGCCCCCATTGGTGTGAACTTTGGTGGTGTTGCAGCTCCTATCCAAGTGAATGGCCCAGGCCATGGCTTGGTCGTGACTCCGAATAGTGAAATTATTAAAACCAATCGCCCCTTGGGTTTGCAGGTTCAACCAAATCAGACTTTGGCCTTGCTGGGTGGCCCGGTGATTTTGGATGGCGGAAACCTGACGAGCGGTAATGATACGACTGGGGCAGGTCGTGTTGCGATCGCCGCTGTGGGTGCCAATGAAAATCTCGATTTGCATGCTGATGGGTTGGGCTGGCAGGTGGATGCTGGCTACACCCAGAGCTTCAATGATGTCATCCTGCAAAATGCTGCCTCCGTAGACGCCAGCAGTCTTGGAG
>CALLPZ010000209.1 GCA_938015405.1 uncultured Pseudanabaenaceae cyanobacterium | reverse complement strand
TCCCCAGCTCTCTGAAGAAGAGGCCGTGGAGGTGGCACAAAACATCAATCGTCCGCTGGAACTGACCGCCCCAGACACAGAAGCCTGGGACCGCTTAGCGATGACAGCGGAGGAATTCGCCCTAGCGACCGCTATTGCTAGTCCCAGCGTTTCTGACACTGATGACGCCAGCGATGAGACTATCGCCTTTGCGAGTAGTCCAGTCTCAGAAGATGAAGCCATTACTAGAGTGCTGTCAGCATCTGTGACAGCAACTCCACTTGAAACAAATGCTTCTCTGGTACCTCAGTCTCCTTCTGCTGAGACAGTCTCGCCTGAGGTGAAGGGAGTCAAAGCAACCCAGGAGACTCCTCCAGCTCAAACTTTAGACTTAGAGATTGATGCCTCTCCACTCCCCCAAGCGGCTATCCCTCAGCCCTCGGAACAGCTAAATTCCACCAGCGACTTTGCCGCCACAGACGAGGAGATCAAGGAGGAGATCACCGGCAATATCAATGCCAGCTTCCTAATGATGCAGTCCTTCATTCCTGAAGAGCTCAAAGCGCTTCCTTTGGAAGTAGCTCCCCTGGAACTTCCAAAGGAAGCCGCTGTGAAGCCCGGCCAGCCTCTTAAGCAAAGCCCCACCAAAATTGTTCAGGCAGCAGCGATCGCCCACGTCCAGGCAGCGGAACCTCTAATCCACGATCGCTTAGAATCCCAAGAGTTTCTGACTTTAGCCACAGGGCTCAAGGGATCTCCCATTGATGTCCCTGAAGAGGTCATTGGCCTAGCTCCAGCCTCGGAGCCTCCCGAAGTCTCTCAGACCATCATCGCTATCGAGCCAAACCTAGAGGATCTGGCCAATGAGCCATCCCAGGACATAAATGTGACGCTTCCTCCATCAGCAAACTTCTCTGCCCCAGGAGCTTCAACCAACCAAATCCCAGCAGAACTCTGGCGACCCGAACTTCAACCCGTTGAAATCACATCTCCATCAGTGGAACCGATCATTCCCCCGGATGTTCAAACCCTGTTGGATCCTCAACAACCCAAGCAGGTCGAACAGCCCCAGGCGATCGCCGATACAATTCTCTTTTTCGAGGAGAACATTAGCCAATAGCTTGCTCTAGGCATTCAGCCGAGCAACCTCAAGGAATCGACCGTGCTATCTGAGTAGCACGGTCGATTCCTTGCGTAAGGCAAGGTTTCTAGCAAGGATCAAAATAATAAAAAAGCGCCTCTCAACCACGAGATGCGCTTCAAAACGGTATATGCAATCGGACTCAAACTGGGAGCAACAAATTCTGTTGCTGAACTTATTATGCCCAATATCGCTGCCAATTTTCCGTATTTGTGCGATATTAGCGGGTTATTTTTAATTTTTATGGATGGACTTCCACGGGGCTACGGAGCATCCTCCCGCCCTGCCTCCCAGCGGAGGCCACAGCATCTCTTCTTCACTGTCGCTCCCAGGAGAGCGATGTCCCTAAGGACGCTGCCGCCAAGCTCGCTCAATATTGGCCTGGGTAACCGTTTTTTGTTCCGCCAGACGAGCGTAGAGATGGGCATCATGGGCAATCGCCTGAATCTGACCACCGCTTAAGCGCCACCCTGCGACCTTGGCCCAGTTCAGGCGTGGATCAAAACGAGTGCCCTTGGGAAAGGCCTGCTTCCAGAGACGCTCCCGGAGCTTAGCCTTGGGAAACGGAAACGCTAAGCAGCGATCGCACTGTTGCTGCCACTGCTTAGCAATCAGGGGTAACAGATGCACCGAGAACATTGTTAAGCAGGGCTGAGCGCGCCGCTGGGCAAAGAAGCGATGAACCAGGTCCTGTGGCACTGCAACACTGCGACCCGGCGCAGCAAGTAAACATTCCGCACCATCCAGCATTAATGCTGTCGGGGACTGGCGCAGTAAATCTGCCACGAGGGGGGCAAGCTGGACAGCGGGGTAATGGCGCAGATCCACTGTAATCAAAGGCGTCTGGGCAGTTTGGGCAATGAGGTGGGAGGCTGCAGTTTTCCCCGTGCCAGCCGGGCCATGGAAAATCGAGAAGGTCCCCTTAGAGACCTGGGCATTACCTAGAGCTGAGGCCACGTCTGGCTGCTCATCCAGGGCAATCGTCTGGAGACGATGGGCCAAATGCTGCAACTCTTGCTTAAGCGTTCTCTCTCCAATGAACTTCTTCCAAGCCGGAACGACATCCTCCTCTGGCACATAGCGTTCCCAGGCTGGGGGAGGGGAAAAGTAGCCTAGGCCTGGCTTTAAGCTCGTCAGACCAGGCTGTCCCTGGGTGACAGCCGCATTGCCCTCAAGCTGAGCAGGCGAGTGAACTGGAGCAACATCTCCCTCCCCTAGAGCAGCAGAATTAAGGCTGTTATCTGCACCAGCCAATGCTGAGTCAAGCTCAACGTCCTGGGATATCCTCATTGCTGAAAAAGCACTTCCACCACTCAGGAGTACATCCAAGTCCTGGCGCTGGACTGGCTTTGCTAATGCGTAATTCACCAGCCTCGGTGACAGGTGAATGCTATGCATCAGCAAAGGTCGATTGGAAGGCGCGACAAAATTAATCAACCCCGCCTCTACTAGGGGAGACTCGGAGGTCAAACGCATGCGAGCAGCCTGCCACTCCTGGTCATTGCGACATAGGAGCTTCAAAGCCAAATCCAACTGGGGAAGCTGGGTGGCCTCGTTATCCTGCAAATAGCTATAGAGCCGGGCATAACGGCGATTGACTTCTGGAGCCAAGCCCAGTAGAACCAAGTTCTTTTCAAAGAGCGTCAGGTTCAGACGATCGCGCAAGGCCGGTAGCGCCAGCAAAACCCCCTGGGCTTGGGTCAGAGAAATACGCTGCTCTAACTGCTGTTGATAGCCTGCTGCCTTCGCAGCACCGGACGAGCCACCGCCCTTAGAGCTACGTCCACCGACGCCTGCTGCTTCGCTATCCGCAGCGGGACGAATATCGTCATAGCGGGGACTGCCCTCTAAAGAAACAATCCCCTTCCACCAATGGCGGGTGATGCGATCGCGTTGGCTACGGCTAGCCTGCTCTGTTTCTTTGCGGTCGCGTTTATGCCGTCCCACAGCCAAAAGCAAGAGGCGATCCAACCATTGCAGCTCCGTCTTGATATAGGCCCAGTTATCAGGGAATGGCTTATTGGCCTTGGAATTATTAGCCTTATCACCCATGACGGATCACCCGAATAAACTCCAATGGCAGACCATCCGCATCGGCGATGAACGCCACCTCGTAAAGTCCTTCTCCAATCATTTGCTGCTCTGGCTCTAGCAGCACTCGCAAACTCTCACCACCGACTTCCTCCTCTCCTTGTCGAGTGACATCCGCTCCAGGAGGAGCACCAGAAAGCTCCGTGGGGGGAAATCGCGATCGCAACTCTGCCAACCAAACCGGCAAACTCGGCGTCACCTCCGTCAAGTCAAAGGAGAGATGGTAGTAGCCGGTGTAATTCTCATCTCCAAAAGCATCAGCAGCGGGATGGGGCTGAGGAATTTGAATCAACTCAATGCGCCCCCCCAAACCTGTCATCCAACAGGCTAATGTTGCTCCCGTCGTAAACCGCTCCTCCAAGGAAAACCCCAGCCGCTCATAAAAAGCGATGGCTCGGTGAATATCCGCTGTGCGAATAGAAGCATGGTGCATGGCGTAACCGAAAACATAAATCCCAAAGTCAAAGCCCTAGAAACATCCTTAGGCTTTGCCTCAACAGCATGACCTCAGCGCAATTCCCACTGGGGCAATGGTCAAAGCTTTAATCCAACAAGCGCGAATAGCCTTGCTGGACAGGAACCCCTGGCTCCTTATCAAGTTCAAAGTTGATGACTTCCCAGCAAGGCTCATCTTCGGATGGAGAACTGAAGCTCACTGGCAGACCATAAAGACGGGGACCTTCCTGCCCAGATTGCCCCTGCCAAGGCGCACTACGTTCAAAGTACGCATTAATTAACTGACGATAGCGATGGGCAATGATCACCTTAGTGGCTCGAAATCCTTGGGTGTATAGGCGATCCAAAGCTTCATGGATTTCAAAGCGGATACCATCCGGATGAGTATGCTGCCGATACCATCGATCTTGCCATTGCCGCCAATGACGACCGGACTGGAGATGAACCAACTCCTTCGTTTCTGGGTCCGACTCAAAAACCCCATGGCGACTACAAAGGTAGGAGTCCGTCAGAGTCAAGGCCGGAATGGGTTGGTTGCAATGGGGACAGGGAATCTCTGGACCATAGATAGGATATTGAGAGACCGCACTGACCATGGCAAAACTATCCAAGCGACGGAAATTATTACGGGGTTGGGTCCCTTCGTAATATGCATTGATTATAAAGTAGCCATTGGTTATGCGCTGAATTCCCCCAAGCTACGCCTAAGACTTAACCTTCCATCAGTTCGCAACTGAGAGCCCCTCGCACATAACAGTTGCAGGTCTCCCTTTCAATTGCGCAAACCTTGGCAATCTTTCACAGCCCCACTCACCAGCCTTGTTATGAGCTCTAGCACATGCCTTTGGCCCCAACCCGATTTGTCCCCAGCCGCCTATATCGCCCCCAGCGCAGTGGTTATGGGAGCCGTAGAACTTGGAACGGGAGTCAGCGTTTGGCCTACAGCAGTGGTGCGAGGGGATGTGGAGAAGATCACTCTGGGTCCCCGCAGCAACATCCAAGATGGTGCGGTTATTCATTGTGACCCTGGCCTGCCCACCGTGCTGGAAGCCGATGTAACCGTGGGGCATCGCGCAGTTATTCATTCTGCCTATGTAGAAGCCGGCAGCTTGATTGGCATCGGCGCGATCGTTCTCAATGGCGTGCGCATCGGTGCAGGCAGTATCGTCGGAGCTGGAGCAGTCGTGACTAAAGATGTGCCACCGAGCTCCCTTGTTGTCGGCGTTCCGGGCAAGGTTCTGCGTCAAATCTCAGCCGCAGAGTCAGCTGAACTCATCGAACATGCCCGTAAATACCACCAGCTTGCTTTGGCCCATGGTGGCCAAGGCACAGACTTAGGATTCGTTGAACAGCCGCCCCAACTCTGAAGCAAATATCTCGCCACTCTAATTCTCACCAGTCAAAGACTGTCACCGAGTAAGATTCCTGCACCGATCAGCACTGATTTCTGTAGAATGGTGTTCAATTAAAGATCGTTTTATTAAGCGTCTAACAGAGAGGATTTTCAAATGGATTGGCGTATTGTTGTCGTTCTCGCTCCTATTATTCTCGCGGGAAGCTGGGCTGCTTTCAACATCTTCCAGGCTGCTATGGGCCAATTGAACAAAGCTCTGGGCAAAGATAGCTAGGCTACTGCCAACCCCTCATTGAGAATCTGGGTTAGTTGCGGCGATCGCCTAGTTGGGCGATCGCCGCAGTGCGTTTATGCCCTAGCTCCACCCCAAGGCATTAAGCCTTGCTATCCTTCCGCGTCACATCAGAACTTGCCATGACCGCTGCTTCCCCTACTTCCACCGCCCCCATCCATGTCATTGGCGCAGGCCTGGCTGGCACAGAAGCAGCATGGCAAATTGCCCGAGCTGGCATTCCGGTCATCCTCCACGAAATGCGCCCGGAACGCAGCAGCCCAGCCCACCACACTGAGCATTTTGCTGAGCTCGTGTGCAGCAACTCCTTCGGAGCCATGGCCACGGATAGAGCAGCAGGCCTCCTCCACGAAGAGCTACGCCAACTCGGTTCCGTCGTCATTGGCCAAGCTGATGAGCATTCCGTTCCTGCTGGTGGAGCTTTAGCCGTGGATCGAGCTGTCTTTAGCCAGCGTCTGACTGAAACCCTCACCTCCCATCCGCTAATTGAACTCCGTCGAGAAGAAGTTCACAGCATTCCGAGCGATGCCGTGGTCGTTCTGACCACAGGCCCCTTGACCAGCCCAGACCTGGCAGAAGACCTCCAACGTTTCACTGGCCAGGACTATTGCAGCTTCTTTGATGCAGCCAGCCCTATCATCGTCGGCGAATCTATCAACAAAGATGTGGCCTTCATGGCCTCCCGCTACGATCGCGGTGAAGCCGCTTACCTCAACTGCCCCATGGATAAGGAGCAGTATCTGGCCTTTTATGAAGCCCTCTGTGCTGCGGAACAGGCAGAGCTAAAAGACTTTGAAATTGAGAGTGCCAAGTTCTTTGAAGGTTGCCTGCCCATTGAGGAGCAAGCCCGACGCGGCGTAGAAACCATGCGTTATGGCCCACTCAAACCAGTTGGCCTATTCGATGCTCGCCACGGTGATTTCAGAGCCCCCGAAAATCAAAGCAAACGCCCCTACGCCGTCGTTCAACTTCGCCAAGAGGACAAGGCGGGTCAACTCTGGAACATGGTGGGATTCCAAACCAACCTGCGCTGGGGAGAACAAAAGCGCGTCTTCCAAATGATTCCCGGCCTAGAAAATGCAGAGTTCGTCCGCATGGGCGTGATGCACCGCAACACCTTTATCAACGCCCCGGAGCTGCTGGATGCAACCCTCCAGTTCCGCCGTCGCGAAAGCCTCTTCGCCGCAGGTCAACTCGTTGGCACCGAAGGCTACACTGCTGCTGCGGCTGGCGGCTGGCTCGCTGGCACCAATGCTGCTCGCTTTGTTCAAGGTAAGGCCTTAGTCACAATGCCAGCCACGATGATGTCCGGCGCACTGTTTGACTTCATCAGCTCTGCATCGCCCAAGCATTTCCAACCCATGCCCCCCAACTTTGGCATCATCCCGCCCTTAGAGAAGAAGGTACGCAACAAGCGAGAGCGCTATGGGGTTTATCGCGATCGCGCCCTAGCCGATCTAAACAGCTGGAAAGAATCGTGCATCCTACCTCAAGCTGTTTTGGCTTAAACCAGACACATTACACTTCCATGCAATGGCTAAGTACTCCATCCTGAGGTATGCAGCCTCAGGATGGAGTACTTCCGCAAGTTCTAGCGCTGATGCATGGGTACAGAGTCCCAATCAAAGTCATCCTCATCGTTGCAAATGCCATCGACGGAACGAGGATTTACAACGGCTGCCTCCGCAGAATTCAAAGCGGCTTCCAACTCCGTATCTTCAGACGAATCAGGAAAGTCCATTTCGCCTTGAACTAGCAACTTCTGAATCATCGGTACGAGATTCTGCCAGGTGAGGTTATGGTTTTGCAGCAGCTTGCGAAGCTGACCCAAGGCGGTCTCAGCAGCATCGGGCGGATGGGCATCAATGGAACTCATCGCCCGCAACGGATCACGCTGAACTGCTGCAATCCCCTGGCGCACAGCCAGACCAATTTCCTTTTCCAGACTTCCCTTCCCTTGTCCCCACTGGCGCCGCCAGCCCTTTTCACTAGTCACATAGAGACCGGGTAGTCGATTTAGAGCAAAGGCCATAATTTGAGGAACCTTCATCTGCTCCAACTGCTTTTCGGATAGATGATGGAGCTGCTCATCGATCTCCTCAGCAACCAGGGTCTCCATGACATTTTTAGGAGACAGCTCCATGGAAGCATCTTTCGCCGCAGCCTCAGCACGCTTCGATGCTCGACGGCGGATCGCCTCTGCCTGCTGATGGGCTAAAGGGCTACTGGATACCCCTAGGCGACCCGTAGACATACCTGCAACCATGACTCATGACCTCCGTTCTTAGGTAGTGCGCTTGACTCAATCGCATTTACGACAGCGCTCATTAGGGATGACTCCATTGGCCATCACCCAGAATTACGTATAAGTAGAAACCTCAAAGAGCAAAGCAATTACGGAAAAATACAGAAACGTATTAATCAGCTTTAATTGGATTCAGCACGGGGGCTAAAACTGACTCCAATCCTCTCAGGCAAGGCTCTTTCTCCACTTAAAGTACCCAGAAGCAGAAGTTTTTTTCGTATGGGTCATCCACCAAATAGCAGTGAATCACTGTAGTAAATACACGTGAAAAATCGAGAGCACAGGTATATATTGCTTTCAGCACTACGCTCCAATTGAACCGCTTGTCGTAAGTGCCAGCGAGTAACTAGTAGCCTCGCTGGTGCAGTGGGTGGGAGTCCCAGTCAAAGAACTCACTCAAAACCGCTTCCATCTCCGCATCAAAGGGCTGCACCGGTACAACTTCTTCCATGACGCGATCGCTGGCCCGGCTACCTCCCTTTAATGGAGTTGCATTAGCCGGTGTCGCTTTACGGCGATCCGGAAACTCCATATCCCCCTTGACCAGCAGCATTTGAACCGTGCCCACAATGTTGTACCAGCTCAACTCTTGACGCATTAGGAGCCGGCGTAACTGGAGCAGGGCGGATTCAGCCACATCCGGCGCATGATTGCTGAGCACCGTCACATCCCGCAGCGGATCCCGCAGCACTGCTGCGATGCCCTGGCGTACCGCAATCTTGATTTGGCACTGGTACTTGTTTTTGCCTTGACTCCACTGACGCTGCCAGCCTTTTTCACTGGTGACATACAGGCCTGGCAAGCGGTTCAGGGCATAGCCCATGATTTGTGATCGCTGCAAAGTCTGCTGTTCCCGCAGAGATAGCTGCTGCATTTGCGCATCAATCTCTTCAGCCACCAAGGCTTCCATCACATTGCGAGGCACGTCCCGAGCATGTGTGCTTTGTTCGCTCGTTTGACGGCGTATCTGGTCATCGTGGCGACCAGCGGGAGTCGAACGAAAACCTTGAGAGTGAAGAAGCTGATGAGATTGCATATTTGTCACCTGAGTCAGTCAATCGGAAGTGGAGATGCGGTTCTAGACCCAATAACCGTTATCGGAAAGTCAGAACTAGAAATGACAGCGGGAGACAAGACCGCCGCAAGCCCCAAAATGGGGACAGGATGAATTACCAAGTGGGTAAGACTAGGCCGTTAACGAACCTCAGGGAAATACTGAGACGGTAGACTGGCTTGGCACCAACTTGCCACGACATGCGTGTATCCCCCAGGAAAACACTCTCAAAAAACACTTTCTTATCAGTGTTTCCCCGTATTCAAAACTTAAGATGAATATTCCTCAGCCGTAGCGTTGGAATCACAAAATTCGTCTGAGTGAAAAGAAATGCGATCGCCGAAAGCCTCTAAGAACGAGCCCAATCCAATCTTCCGGTTCTCAGTCGTTGCCGGTAGAAGCTCGAAGCCTTGTAACCACAGCCCATTCAGAATTGAATCATCAGGATTTTGTATCGCCAGGCAATCTCCACTGGCCTAGACGAAAAGCCAAAGTGCCTTAACCCACTGCAGGGATCTCGTAACTCATAAAGTCATGAGCCAAGATTGTATTGGGGAAAATTGCACGCGCTTCAGCCAAGAGATTATCGAGGGTCAGCTCGTTCCCAGGGGCATAACGCGGACTGAAATGAGTCATGATCAATTGCTTAACCCCAGCGGCTAAAGCCACTTGGGCCGCCATGGTAGAAGTTGAATGCATTGCCTTGAACGCTTGCTCCGAATCCTGATGGGCAAAGGTCGCCTCATGGACGAGCACATCGACCCCTTGGGCCAACTCAACTGCTCCCTCGCAAAAAATCGTGTCTGTGCAGTAGGCAAACTTCCGCCCAGGGCGGGCCGGACCACAGAGTTCCTTACCATTAATTTTGCGGCCATCTTCTAAGGTGACCACCTTGCCCGCCTGAAGCTGTCCATAGATGGGTCCTGGCGCAATACCAAGGGCTTTGGCTTTTTCGAGATCAAAACGACCCGGCTTATCTTTCTCTTCCACCCGATAGCCCTGGGCAGGAATGCGATGCTTGAGCGGACCACATCGCACTCGAAACTCATCATCCTCAAAGATAACGCCCGGCTTAGCTGTCTGGACTTCCACAGGATAGGAAAAGCGCGTTTCCGAGTAGCGAGTGCAGTCTCGCAAATACTCCTTCAAACCGTGAGGTCCGTAGAGATCAACCCGCTCTAAGCTGCCAGCCAAACCACAACTGGCCAACAAACCCGGAATCCCAAAAATGTGGTCCCCATGCATATGGGTAATAAACAACCGCCGCAGTTGCCCCACCCGTAAATCACTACGCAAAAACTGGTGTTGCGTCCCCTCACCACAATCAAATAGCCACATCTCCGCACGCTGGGGAAGCCGTAGGGCGATCGCCGACACATTCCTGGCCCTTGTGGGTACCCCAGAACTCGTTCCCAGAAAGGTCAATTGCACAGGCGATGGTCCCCGAATTCCTCAGGCTGGCGGCTTGCCTTGGTTTAAACAGCTCTATTCTGACATGGCGTAACCCGCTAACCACGGCCTTCATGCCTTGCCATTGCAAGCAATGGTGTCGGAAAGATCAAAGTCGAGAGAAAATCTCCTCAATCAGGGGAAATTACCTGGGAGCAATCTTTGCTTCTCCAAGAGAAATAGCGAAAAGCACGGACGAAACCGCGATCGCCCCAGGGCAATATCGACGTAGTTAATGAAGTTCTAAGGGCTCTGGTTCTCAATCCGTCGTGCTTTACAATCGGTAATATGATTTAATTTGGCTCCACTCTATGTGAAGTAACGGCCAAATTTTCCGTTATCTACGGTTAGTCAGCTCACCCCAAAGAAATGGGTAAGTGCTGTTTATGCCGCATCCCAATCGATCTTCTCAAACATCCATTTATTCAAATTTCTCCACCTCGAATTCGCACCGACTCAGGTCCTTTAGGTCGCCCTATGACGCCCTAGAGACTGTCCCAAGGGTCAGGAACTGCGCAAAAATCCATCGCGTCCTCTTCCTAAGCCCCTGTCCCAAGGCTGCCTTGCTCCTCTTCGGTGCGAGCTCTACTCCACAGAATTTCCTATCGCATTCTCTATGACTTCTGCTTTAACTGCCGTTGCCTCCTCTCCTCAGATGCTCGGCTCACTCATCTCCACCATCACTAGCCGTCCCCTTCCACTTGGCAAGACTTTTACTCCTCTACGCTGGCTAACGGTCCTAGCACTATTACTCATTGCAGCCCCAGCCCAAGCAGCCTTGGAACTGAGAGTCGCCATTGAGGAGAACCGCTCCACGATCCAGGTTGGGGCTTCCAGCACCGCCGTAATCCGAGATGCCAACGGCAAAGCCTTGGGTCGCCTCAAAGGCCAAATGGGCAATAATGCCTCTGTCAACGCCCAGGGCCAAGTAGACTTTGGCAACTGGGAAGCCCAGCAAATTTGGGTGGAGCCTGAAGCTGAGGATGGATTGGTCTGGATTGGTGACACTTGGTATCGCGGGCGAGTACAGCTCTCCCCCAGCGGCAGCGGGATTACCGCTGTCAACCATGTAGACCTAGAGGAATATCTCTACAGCGTAGTCGCCAGTGAAATGCCCACTAGCTGGCATGCAGAGGCGCTGAAAGCTCAATCTGTCGCAGCAAGAACCTATGCGCTGTACAAGCGCGATCGCACCAAGAATCCTCTCTACGATCTAGGCGATACAACCAAGTTTCAGGTCTATAAAGGCGTCACCGCCGAAACCGACTCCACCCGCAGCGCCGTGGGCGGCACCGCCGGTCAAATCCTGACCTACAACGGCAGCATGATCGAAGCCGTATTCCATTCCTCTTCCGGTGGCCACACCGAGAACGTCGAGGATGTCTGGTCTCAACCCATTCCCTATCTGCGGGGGGTACCTGACTTCGACCACGACTCCCCTAAATACAGCTGGACAGAGAGCTTTAGCGCAGCCCAGCTAAGAAGCAAGCTCGCTTCAAGCGTTAGTGGTCTAGAAGGCATTGGCGCGATCGTCGGCCTCGTGCCCCAGCAGGCTAGCCCCCATGGTCGTATCAAGACCATCCGAGTCATTGGCCAAAACGGTGAACGCCTAATCAAGGGTAATGACGTCCGTAAAGCCTTAGGTCTCAAAAGTACTCGCTTCGAAGTCATCTCCAGTGGCAACGGCTTTGCCCCAGTCCAATTCAAAAACAATAGTCCCAGCAATTTCGTACTGCGTGGCTACGGCTATGGCCATGGCATTGGTATGAGCCAATACGGTGCCAGAGGAATGGCCCAACAAGGCAACAGCTATCAGGAGATTCTGTCTCACTACTACCAAGGCACAGAGCTTTCTCAAGTTCGCTAACCCAACCGACACTTGCCAAGC
>CALLPZ010000208.1 GCA_938015405.1 uncultured Pseudanabaenaceae cyanobacterium | reverse complement strand
ACATACCGGTGAAATCGGGATAGGCAGTATCTGCCCAAGCCGGACGACGGAGCATTGCTCCACGCCGACGCTTTCTTGACGTCAACAGAGGCATTGAATCTAAATCTTTTCCTAGATGGATTTCCTGGAATCATATCAGCCAATTGGCGCTGGACTTAGCCATGCTTTGACTAAGCCTCCTATAGATTTCTTAAGTCCAACAAGCCGAAGAATGCTCGATTTAAGAAACCGATAAGAAAATCAATGGGCGTCAATTCTCTTAACTACCGAACCCAACATAAATACGAATCCGCATGAATAAAACGGAAGTAGGTTATCTGGGGGGAGTGGAGATTCCGGGGAATCCACTAATAACACCAGGCAAAGAAGGCTAATTCTGTATCGTAAATTACTTTTTGTGAGGGAAAAGGCTGAAGTTGCGTAGATATACGGCCTTATTTGTTCCCAGTAGACCGGGTGCTGTTGCGGCCTCGTCTCCGTAAGTCTGCGGGGATCGCTTGTGGCCTTAACTGCATGCTCCCACCGTCAACCTGTAGGCATGCCTTGGGGCTTTCCAGGTTAATTGGGCTTCTATTCTCTAGATTCTTAGGGCGATCGCATCCAGCTAAGTGCTCGATTCTAGTTCTAGTGTTGTCGTTAATTGAATAATGTCTAATCGTTAAAACTTTGCTGTGCCAACGACTCTTTCTTACGTTTCATTTCACGATATCGATTTGCTTTACAGCTCCTGAATGGCCTTGCTAATGAAATGCAAGGCCATTCTGTTAAACATTCTTTAATTAGGTATTCCCTTCTAGGTATTGCCGATAGCCAACTGCATCGAGTCGGGTTTGTTTCTCTTGAACCTGTTGCTTGAGTTCGGTGCGGTATTGCTGCACTGCGGCCAATAGCTGGGGTTGCTGAGCCGCTAAGATTTGCACTGCCAGGAGACCTGCATTGGTCGCATTACCAATGGCCACGGTCGCGACGGGGATACCCCGGGGCATTTGCACAATCGAGTAGAGCGAGTCTAGGCCGCTAAGTTGGCGACTGGTGACAGGCACGCCAATGACGGGAAGCGGGGTGATGGCTGCGACCATGCCCGGTAAATGAGCTGCTCCACCCGCTCCGGCAATGATGACTTTAAGGCCTCTTTGGTGGGCATTTTGGGCGTAGTCCACCATGCGCTCTGGGGTGCGGTGGGCTGAGACGATTTCGACTTCGTGGGCGACGTGGAAGTTCTCGCAAATGGCGATCGCGGCCTGCATCGTGGGTAAGTCTGAGTCGCTCCCCATGATGATGCCGATTTCTGGGGCTGTGGCGGCTTCCCCTGCTGGCGTGGATGCGGTCATGACCTTACTTCCCATGATTCAACAGCATTTAGCTTCCCAGCTTTATTCGAGGGACGCAAAGGAGCGAGCGGGCGCTCCGGCTTGCCCTGCTTTTTTCGGCGATTTGGAAAGGGGGCGAGATCTTGGCCAAACCGTTGTCTGACAGTGGAGTGAGCTCTTTAGATTTCGGTGAAGGAATATCAAATTTTGGTTTAGGGATAGCGATCAGAAGCCAGTCGTACTATGGTTTTTAAGGGCAGCGTCAGAATTATTATTCTCGTTACATTGCTCTTCCATCTTTCTAGACCCGAGGCTTTGGGCGGTCCCAAATTTAAAGCTATTGTGCGTCTTGGGCTGATCTGAACTTGGCTTTGCGCCTCGTTCCTTTGAAGTAGCTTTAGCTGCTTCGGATAGCCATGCCTATCGTCGGTTTGACCTAATTTATTTGGGTTCGTTGACGATGTTTTTGGCTGATCTCCATGATGGGTGCAAGATTTCCTTCCTCGTGCAAGGAAAGTGTGTGTGGCCCCCCGGCACTGAGATGGTGTAGTCTCTCTCCCTGTTCTTGCCAGGGATTTCATTTGAACTGTTGATTGTCGCCCTTTCGGTTGGCGGCACTAGCTGTTATCTACCCCCTATTCCATTTATGACCCAGGCAGTTCGGTCTAGCAGCTCCGAAGTTCGGCGACAAGCCCCCCCGTCGCCCGCGCCCTTGCTCATTACGAATGTTCGACTCCCCGGCCATCACGGTCGAAAACGCCTCTGGGTTGACCAAAATGGCGTAATTGAGGCTATCGAGCCGATGGATAAGGCGTTTGAACGCCAGCCTCAGCCTGGGCTAAAGGCGATTGACCTAAGAAATCGCTGGCTATCCATGGGAGGGGTTGATCTGCAGATTAACGGCGCCTTGGGACTTGCCTTTACAGACCTTTGTCTGGAATGTCCTGGCGATGGAGCCTCGGAGCACCAGGGGAGCGCTTTGGCTTCCAGTGCAGAACGCTTGGCAGAGATTTGTGAATACCTTTGGCAAGAAGGGGTCGATGCTTTCCTGCCGACCCTGGTGACAAGCTCGGTTGAACAGGTCCATCAAGCTTTGGCTGTGATTGCGGGCTACTGTAAGCGCCCTTCAGAAGATAATGCTGCCAAGATTTTGGGTGTGCATTTAGAAGGCCCCTGTTTAGCGCCAGCGAAGCGCGGAGCGCATCCCCAAGAGCACCTGCAGCCTTTGACTGTTGAGGCTATGGCAGAGGTGCTGGGCGAGAACAGCCACATCGTGAAGATGGTGACCCTGGCTCCTGAGCTAGATGCCTCGGGTGAGGTGGTTCAGATGCTGCTCGATCAAGGGATTGCGGTTAGCTTAGGCCATTCTTTGGCTACGGCGAGCCAGGCCAATCAGGCTTTTGAGCGGGGAGCCACGTTGGTGACCCATGCTTTTAATGCCATGCCGGCTCTGCATCATCGGGACCCTGGATTACTGGGTGCGGCTTTAACGCGCCCCTTGGGAGAGCAAGGAGAAGTTCCGGTTCGCTGTGGCTTTATCGCTGATGGTGAGCACATTAGCCCCATGATGCTAAAGCTACTGTGGCGTATGGGGGGACAGGAGAATCGTCTCTTTTTAGTGAGCGATGCTTTGGCCCCCTTGGGGTTGCCCGATGGTAAATACCCTTGGGACAGTCGTGAGATTACCGTGACCGATGGAACCGCACGATTAGCCGATGGAACCCTATCCGGGACAACAAGGTCGCTGCTGGTTGGGGTGAAGAACTTAGCTGAATGGGAGATTTGTTCGGTAGAGGATGCCATCATCCTGGCGACGGATGCCCCCCGTAAGGCCATTGGTGAACTGCCGCTTGTCATGGGGCAGCGCCATCTCCCCCAATATGTGGGGCGCTCGGTTTACCAATTGCTGCAGTGGACTTGGGACGATACCGCTCAATCGTTGAGTTGGGAGAGATTCTCTCCGGTTTAGCGCTCCGCTCAATTCTCGACTGGGTGTAGCCTCAACGGCGAGCGACTGGTGCTTGCCGTTGAGGCTGTTTGAGTATTTTGTGACAGCTGACAGCCATGGTGTCTGTTGAGGCTTATGTAATAAGATTCCTGTAGCCGACTCTCGTCTCGGCTGCTTTATTAATCGCGCCCTTTAACAACAACTCCTTAACATCCTATGACTGCGACCGACGCCAAGACTGCCGCTGGCAGCAATGACAAAACCGAAGTGCGCGAATACTTTAACAGCACGGGCTTTGACCGCTGGCGTCGCATCTACGGCACCACGGATGATGTGAATAAGGTGCAAAAGAATATTCGTATCGGCCATCAGAAGACGGTGGATACGGTGTTGAGCTGGTTTGATGAAGATGGCGATCTGAACGACAAGCGTATTTGTGATGCGGGTTGTGGTGTCGGTAGCTTGAGTATTCCTCTGCTAGAGCGAGGGGCGACAGTTTATGCCAGTGACATTGCTCAAATGATGGTGGAGGAAGCTGAGGTTCGGGCGAAAGCGACCTTGGACAATCTGGATAAGGCAACGTTTGAAGCGAAGGATCTGGAGCAGATCAGCGGCGACTTTGATGTGGTGGTCTGTTTGGATGTTTTGATTCATTACCCCACTGCTGAAGCTGCTCAGATGATTCAGCATTTGGCGAGCTTGGCAGGCGATCGCCTCTTGCTCAGCTTTGCCCCTGATACGCCGGTCTTGACTTTACTCAAGCGCATTGGCGAGTTTTTCCCAGGTCCTAGTAAGACTACCCGTGCCTACCAGCACAAGGAAAAGGACATCATTGCCGTTCTTGAAGGCTGTGGCTTTGAAATCAAGCGTACAGCGTTGAATAAAGCACCGTTCTATTTCTCCCGTCTTTTAGAAGCAGTGCGTAAGGTCTAGAACCGGTCTGTTAGCAGTTTAGTTTCGCGGCTTAAGCAGCCCCGTCAGCAAACTTGCTGGGCGGGGCTTTTGATTTAGAGTTTTGGATGCCGCTTCGTTGTCTAAATTTTGAGGACCCCAGCCCCATGGCCCGTTTGTTTCTCTGTCTCGGTGCTTGTTTGGGTGGCACTGGTGTAATGGCTGGAGCCTTCGCTAGCCATGCCTTACGAGGAAGTTTGGCTGCTGCTTCCCTCTCCGCATTTGAAACGGCAGCTCGCTATCAGCTCTTGCATGCCCTGGCGCTGTTGGCGGTGGGTTTGCTGCTCTATTGTGTTGATGATTTGGGAGATTCTGTGAAAAACACCCTGCGCTGGAGTGGCGGAGCCTTGGGTGTGGGCGTGATTTTGTTTTCTGGCAGCCTTTATGGGTTGAGTCTGGGCGTTTTTGGGGGCCTGGGTTGGGTGACGCCAATGGGTGGGTTGAGTTTGATCTTAGGTTGGGGAATCTTGGCGATCGCTGCACTACAGCTGCCTCCCCGGGCATAACGCCCGTCTAGATGGGTTAAAGCTTCTCTCTATTGGCTCTAAACAGCTGGCACAAACAGAAATTTCCTAACCCCCGCACAAGCTAGGAATTAGGAAATTTCATAGCTTCTAATGCAAAGCCATGTCTTGTTGGAACAATTTGAGAAAATTGAAGCTAATCGTTAAATTATGGCGTTTCTCCCTGGGAAGCAGATACATTGTCAGATAAGTAGCCTAAATGGAACCAAAGTTGGACCTATAGAGGTTTGACTTTGGTTACCCATATGGCGGCTGAACCGAATTAATCCACTCGCTCTAACTGCCAGAGGATCTGGTTGCCTTCACGGCGAACCCGCGAGACCACCCAGTTTCGCCAAACCCATTGCTCACCTCGGCTTGTCACTGCGCTGGCATTGACATCCATGAGGTCAGCGAGCTCGGAGCTACTGATGAGATAGCCTTTGTCGGCTACTTCGTCCGCGACTCTGAGGGTCTCAACTAGGTCGCGAATCTGCATGACCCGGGTGCTTCTGGGAAGGCCAGAGTTGCCTGAGGCATTTTCGCTTGTTGCATCCGTAGTCATGTCTATTTCGTCGATATCGGGAGCATCCCCTAATCCTAGCGTCTCGACTCGCGAAATGTTCTCTTTATTGCCGGAAATTGACGATTTTTCATCTAATTTTGAAGCTTTAGGCGGATTACCTTTTGCTGCGCTGTATGTCGCTAATTGAGGGGCTTGACCCAGAGAGTATCCCCGGGCGATTTGGTCGCAGCGCTCATTGCCTGGGTTCCCCGCATGGCCGCGTACATATTGCCATCGCACATCTAAGCCATTGAGTTCGTCCATGGCTTGCCAGAGGTCTTTATTGAGGACGGGTTTACCTTGGGCGTTTTTCCAGCCTTTGCGTTTCCAGCCCTTAATCCATTGAGTAATGCCTTTGATTACATATTGACTGTCGGTGTGGAGGGTAATGGTGTCGCTCTGGCCCGATTGCTTTTGCCAGTTGCGCAGGTAATCGAGGGCGGCGATCGCTGCCTGCATTTCCATGCGGTTATTGGTGCTATTGGCCTCATAGTCCCCCAGCTCATGGACTTGACCATTGCTAAATTCAATCCTTGTCCCCCAACCTCCAGGACCTGGGTTGCCGGAGCAAGCTCCATCGGTGTAAATCTCGGTGACTCGAACATTCGTGTTAGGGCTGGAGGGGCTCATAAGTGGCGTTTCGACTCGGACAACGCACTGATTCTAATGTGACTTGATCAAGCTTCCGACATGCGTTTTGGCAAAATTGTTCGATAGCGCCTATGAACTACTCAATTCTTGGCTGAGCCTGGTCTCTATTCGGGGAGATTGCTGGGCAGGAGAGATGAACTGACATGTCGCTGAGCTGCAGAACCGCTGAAATTTCGTGAATGAGGGATTTGCTTGCGGAGTGTGGCTCCATAGGGCTGTATCTATACCTTGGTGTGACGTTGTAATTGATGCTTTTCCATGGCTAAAGCAGAAACTGAGAAAGGCGGTTGTGGCTGTGCCAGTATTCCCCTCTTACCGATGTTGTTCCTTTTGGGGGGCGGCTGGTTTCTGGTTCAGCAGGGCTATGCCGCTGCATTGCTAGAGCGAGCTGGGGGAGGGGGGCTTTGGACAGAAGGCCAGGCGTTGATCAGCTCTATTAAGGGAGAAGCATTCCCCGGTGAGAATCCTGTTCCCATGCCCTCGCCGGTTCCCACTGCTACGATGGAGCCTGTCTTCACGCCACCTCCCTCCGCGCCAGCTCCTCCTCCTGCGCCAGTCACGATGCCACCCATCGCGGTGACGACTCCGTCCTCCGTCGCTGCGACCGTTACTGAACCAGCCTTGCCTGACGTCGGTACGCTAGTCTTAGATGAAGAATCTGTTGCTGATGCACCAAAAACACCTTGGGAACAGAAGGCGATTCGCGGCATTTATATTAGCCGCTATCAGATTACGAATAATGCGAGTGAGAAGGTGATACGCGATCGCGTCCGCTATTACAAAAGCAAAGGTATCAACACCATCATTCACGGTGTTTGGGGCAACGGCTGCACCATGTATAAGAGCAAGGTGATGCTCCAAACTTTAGGCTTTGAAAGCTGCCCCAATCTATTTCAAGACCCCTGGCTGGATTGGATGATTGATGAAGCCCAGAAGCAGGATATGGAGGTCCATGCTTACTTCGAGAAGGGCATTAAGCTTGATAAAAATAGTCCTATCTTTGACCTGGCAGTGTCGAAGAAATGGCTAGTGCCGGGGGTGGATAAGACCTACTCCAAAGTTGATCACTATGTCTTAGATATGGAAGTACCTGAGGTGGCGACGTTCTTCAAGGATATTGTGTCTGAGTTTGTCCAGCGCTACCCCGAGATTGATGCGGTGCAGTGGGATGACTACTTGGGCTATCACGCTGAGCTGCCGGGGCAGGTGGATCGCACGGTGCAGCTGACGAAGTTTGTGCAGGAAATGTCGACGCAGATGAAGCAGGCGAACCCCAATGTGAGCTTTGATATTTGCCATCACAATCCCTATTGGGCCAAGCGCTACTTTGCGGCAGATTGGGAAAATTGGAATGTGGATCGGGCCTTTATTCAGGTCTACAATGATGCGAATTTCAATGATGAGTTGGGCTATGTGAGGGCCTATGACGGAGTTGCCATTGCAGACAATCAGCTCCATCGCCTGGACCAAATTGTGGCCGATGGGGATATTGATAGTGTGCTGATTTTTCCCAATGCAGGCCAGCCCGAGCAGGCTGCGGCTCAGGTTCAAGCGAAGCTTGCGACAAAGACTGTTGACTGAGCAACAGTGTCCATATAAAAGCCGCTCCGACTTCCCAGCGATTGCGCTGCTAGAGGTCGGGACGGCATCGTTCGCTCTATTGGGTTAAGCCAGGAAGCCTAACTGTCGAATTTCTGGGCAATGATGGCATCCAGGGAGAACTGGCCAGGGCCATTGGCTAGCAAAAAGAGGTACAGCGTTGCATAGAGTGATGCGGTTTCCAGGGGAGCGATTTGAAAGCCATCTCCCTTGAGGTGAAAGAAAATCGCGACGCCCATGGTACCTAGCAATGCCAGGGCATTGAGCCTGGAGAGAAAGCCCACCATGAGCAAGCCTGCGCTGATGATTTCCACATAGGCGGCGCAGTAGGTAAAAAAGATGGGGAAGGGC
>CALLPZ010000207.1 GCA_938015405.1 uncultured Pseudanabaenaceae cyanobacterium | reverse complement strand
GCACCCCATAGCACCAGGCAGCAGTGGCGAGAATTTGACCGTTGAGGGATTGGATTGGGGAGAGATTGCGATCGGCGATCAATTAAAGCTCGGCGAAGACGTTCTGATCGAAGTTACCGACTACGCCCAACCCTGCCGCACCATTGCCAAATACTTCACTGGTCGAAAATACGGCCGCATCAGCCAAAAACGAAACCCCGGCACCAGCCGCCTCTACGCCAAGATTCTCATCCCAGGCTCAATCCAAGTCAACGCCCCAATCGCCATCATCACCGCAACGCCCTGAGCGAATGCCTAGGCAGAGCCACCCTAATTTACTCACCCCAAACGCACAATAGCCCTAGGCAAAGGTGCCCAGGGCTATTGAAACAATAGAACGCAATTCAATTCAACCAAGCTATGTACAAAGTGAATAACTAGAAGTGGACAGAGTAACAGCGACTTACTTATCTGCAGATGCCTCGACCTCAAACGGTCTTAGATGGGGCGAGCTATCAATCAACTTTGCACCTTAATGAAATAAACAGTTCAGCGCAGAAGGTGATAACTACAGAGCCTTGATAGAGAGGCATTTAGAAGTGAAGCTGGAGCTGCGAGAATGAAGCAGGAGACACGGGCTTCATCGCTCGAATTCTGTGGAGAGAACAGTTGTTAAGTGCTCTTCGTGTCTGCAATTAAAGTAGCACTCCCCATGAGTTAATGCCAAGTTTGCAAGATTTCTTTGCCTAAGAGAATGTAGGCAAAACAACTTCAGTTGTTAGTAAGAGATGGGCTAGCAAAAGATGACATCCCCCAACAAACGTCTCACAGCTCAAATCATATTTCACTGCTTCTCTGTCCCTCAAAGTTGCCTCTAAAAATGCACAATAGCTCTGAGCAAAGGTGCCCAGAGCTATTGAAACAATAGAACGCAATTCAATTCAACCAAGCTATGTACAGAATGAGTAACTAGAAGTGGACAGAGTAACAGCGACTTACTTATCTGCAGATGCCTCGACCTAAACGGTCTTTTAGATGGGGCGAGTTATCAATCAGCTTTGTACTTTAACAAAGTAAACAGCCAGTACAGAAGGTGATAACTACAGAGCCTTGATTGAGAGGCATTTAGAAGTAGAAGTTGGAGCTGTGAGAATGGAGCAGGAGACACGGGCTTCATCACTCAAGTTCTGTGGAGAGAGCAGTTGTTAGGTGCTCTTTGTGTCTGCAATTAAACTAGCATTCTCCGGGGATCAGTCTGGGGATCGAAATTTTTCTTCAACATGAGAAGAGTAGCTCACCTCAAAAGACTATATTTCCTAAAAGGAATAATCTACAGAGCCTAATTCATGCATGAGCGAATAGTTCTCTCTGCACGTATCAGGATCCATCCTCACCTGCCAACTCCGAGCCCTCTTATCTAGACCGCTTTAACACAAATGTAAATCCGCGCCCATCCCTGCCCTTGCCTCCATGAGAAAAGAGAACTTCAAAGCCCTCTCCCAAGCGCTTGGGAGAGGGCTTTGAGGAGAGGGTCAAGCTCTAATGCAAGAGGTCTGTTTATTCTGAGCCAAGGAAAGGCTAAAGCCCCTCCTTCATTTTTTTCGAGGGCTTTAAGCCAGGAGAAAACAAGATATTGAAGCAAGAACTCTAATCTTCTTCTCAACAGACTCAAATCAAAACCCCAGACAGCAAATAGCCCCAAGCGGTTGGCTTAGGGCTAGAGACACAACAGAACGTGATTCAATTCAATCAAACTATTTGCATTGCTTACTAAGGTGAATAAACCACAATCGCTTCAGTTGTTGTTGACGTCTAAATCTCTCAGGAGATCAGTGAGCTCAGGTTCATACAACGCCACACTTCAGGTTGTCACGATTTCCTCGGGACCTAAGCCTTAGAATGGGGTGCAGATTGCCTCAAAAGGAGACGTTCAAGGGTCGAAAACGATGGGTTGAGAAATGGACAGGAGGCACGGGTTCATTTCTCTCGGAGTTACTTGGAAAGACGTTTTGTTTTGTCTTGTGCCTTGAGTTCAATCTAGCAATGCTGCCAGGTGATGGCAAGGCTGCGTAAAAAAGCGAAAACTGCCATGAGTATCGGCTGACTTCTATGTGTTGTTTGACCGGTTTTCATTGACATTTCTGTTTTGTTCGCTAGCCATATGCCATTTACGACCTTGGTTCATCTTGAACTCGGAAGTAGCGAAAGTCTTCATCACGCTGGCTGAGCTGGGCCCAGGCAATGCCTTGTTGCTGAAAGCGCTCGACGAGCTTGGCGCAGGCAGGGCGTTCTGAGGCGTAGTGGCCAGAGTCAATCAAGATGAGGTTGCGATCGCGGGCTTCTTGAAACTGATGAAACTTACAGTCTGCTGTGAGGTACACCTGGGCTCCGGTCTTGCAGACCGCCCCGATATAGCCCGCGCCAGAACCGCCTAACACCGCCACCCGCTCAATCCTCTGCTGCAAATCCACCGCAGGGGAGTAGAGCAGTTCTGGAGGATTGAGTTGGTCCTGAATCTTGGCGAGAAGCTGCTCTAGGGTTAATGCGGGCTCCAGCATCCCCACTCGGCCATAGCCCAGACCATCCTGGGTTGCTTCCACAGGCTCACAGTTCTGCAACGCCAGTAGTTGAGCTAAAACATCAGCCGTGCCATCCGCCACCTGGTCAAAGTTCGTATGGGCACTATAAACACCAATGCCATGGGCCATGGCCAGGTGAACCATTTCTCCGATGGGGTCGCCTCGCTTAACGGACTTGAGAGCCCCAAAGATAAGGGGATGGTGGGCAAAGATGAGATTAACAGGGCTCCCTTGGGCTTTGAGGGCGATCGCCTCTTCCATCACCGCCAGGGTTGGCGTCAAACAAACCAACACTCCCACAGATTCATCCAGAACACCGGGCTCAATTTGCCAGCCACAGTTATCCCACTTTTCCTGCCAGCCGGGATTGGCCCAAGCTTCAAACTGAGCAATAAAATTCCGAATTTTCATCAGCAAAAGTCCTTCGGGCCTAGGTAATGTTACGCGGTGGAAAGGCCTGTTCTCACTAGATTAGAGCGAAATGATCCGCTGTTCCACGGCAGACGTAAATATTGCGACTTGAGGTAGGGTCTGGCCCCTCATTTTCTCTTCCATTTGTCCCCCCTGCCAGTCTCCCCAAGGCGAAATATATTGGGCGCAATTCCTGAAGGCTAGATGTCGTGATTCGCACTGCCCATCCTATATTTCTTACAGAATTCATAGGAAAAATGGCGTATTTTGTCAGCGATCGCGTAAATCATCCTGACCCAGCTCCCCTAAAGGTGAGTTCTCTAGGGTATGGCACACATCTATAGGGACTCAGGCCCGCATATCCTCCCAAGCAAGGAAACAGTGATGCATCGTTCTGATTTTATATTTGAAACCATTGAAGCGGTCGGCCTTGACCCCTCTAGCTATAGCCAACCCAGCATTCATGAATGGCTGGCCCAGACAATTACCAAGCTCAGTAAGCAAGCGCGCAGCACCAGCACAACTTGCCGTCCCAGCCAAAGGACGGGCTACTACCATGTCACCCATGGCAAGAGCAGCCACCACCTGAGTGCCTATGAGGCCTATCGGTTTCTCCAGTCCATTCTGTGGCTCTATGACATTGAAGAAACAGATGGCTAAATCTAGCCAACCTCACCCACTGGGAGGTGAGGTGAACCAGGGTTCTTGAAAGTTCTATGGCAGTGCAGATGTGGGAATTGCTCCCTCCTAGGCAAAGCATCGGCACTCAAATCTCTTAAGGTTAATGCGATCTAAAAAGGCGGACATGCTCAGAGCATGTCCGCCTTTTTTCTTAGTCGTCCTTCAAAGGACTCGTCCCAAGCCCTATTTGCTGTGACGTTCGATCGCAAAGCCAATCAACTGATCCACCAACTGCTCAAAGGGCACCCCCGTCGCTCCCCAGAGCTGGGGATACATGCTCAGGGCCGTAAAGCCTGGCAGGGTATTAATTTCGTTGATAAACAGTTCCCCCGTCGCTTCCACATAGAAGAAGTCAACGCGGCTCAGGCCCGAAGCATCTACCGCCTTAAAGCCTTGGATAGCCATCTCCTGAATGCGGCTAACCACATCTGCAGGTAGCTTAGCCGGAATAATCAGCTGGGCGCGGCCATCGGTGTACTTGGTTTCGTAGTCGTAGAATTCAGCGTCATAGGTGATCTCGCCAACCACAGAAGCCTTGGGAAAGTCATTCCCTAGCACTGCACATTCCACTTCACGCATCCCCTCTAGGCCCGCTTCCACCATCAGGCGGCGGTCATAGCCTGCTGCTTCATCCAAGGCCTTTTCCAGATCCGACTGGGTCTTGGCCTTAGCAATGCCCACGGAGGAGCCCAGGTTGGCTGGTTTGACGAAGCAAGGGTAGCCCAGTTCCGTCTCGACTTTCTCAATCAAGCTGGTGAACCGACAGGGATCGGACCAGACTTCCGCACGGTCCACGTCCAAATACTTCACCTGGGGCAAGCCTGCCTGGGTGAAGATCATCCGCATGATGGTCTTGTCCATTCCCGCAGAGGAGCCCAGGGCGCTGGAGCCAACGAAGGGCACCTGCATTAGCTGGAGTAGGCCCTGGATGGTGCCATCTTCACCGTTGGGTCCATGGAGAATGGGGAACCAGACATCGACCTCAGCGGCACTGGGGGGGAAGTTCCAGAGTTGGGCACGGTCTTCGGCAAAGTTGTCTTTACCATCACCCACATCAATGGATTTGCCGCTGTCTAGAACAGCCTTGGCTTCGTCGCCTCCCAACCAGACGCCATCCTTACGAATGTAGAAGGGGTGAAGCTCATACTTTTCGGCATTGGCCGGGGCAGAGAGCCCCTGGGCGATCGCCCCAGCAGAAATAATCGAGACCTCATGCTCTCCAGAGCGTCCACCAAACAGAAGTCCAACCCGCTGCTTTGCCATATTGTCTCTAGCCTTGCTATTGCACACCAACAATTCAGGAGACTATATCATCTCCCCCAGGT
>CALLPZ010000206.1 GCA_938015405.1 uncultured Pseudanabaenaceae cyanobacterium | reverse complement strand
CCTGTTTCTGACGATCTATTACTGAATCCCACAGATGGCTACTCCCCAAAGCATTCTCGATAAAATCGCCATCATCAAGGAAAAGCGTTCCGCTTTGGTGCGACTCCTGGACCAACCCAATCTGGGCACCCTGCGCATCGACGTGAACCAGGCCCTAGAAGAGATTGATGACCTCATGGATGAGTTTGAGCAAACCTTCCCTGATGCAGCCTAATCCTTCGACTTCCGAGACTCTAGCGCTGCTAGAGCAATACTGCACTGACTGGGTTTCCCCTAGGGCCGCTGAGATTGATCAATCCTCAGATGTCCTAGGGGAAGCTTTTGCAGGGCTAGGTGCGCGATCGCTCCTAGCCCTTCGTGTTGCCAGTCATTGGGGAGGCCAAGGCTTTGGCAGCCTCGACTACTGGCAGGCCCAACGCCTCCTTGCTCGCCATTCCGGCAGCCTGGCCTTTCTCCAGACTCAGCACCAAAGTGCCGCAAATTTTATTGCCAATGGCGATAACGATGCCCTCAAGCAATCTCATCTGGTTGCCATGGCCCAGGGGCAGCGAGGCGTTGGCGTTGGCTTTTCCCATTTACGCCGCCGAGGCAAGGCCTGCCTAGAAGCGGAGGCTTGCGATGGAGGCTACATGCTCAATGGCCAAATTCCTTGGGCAACGGGGTTTGGCTTTTTTCAAGACTTAGTTGTAGGCGCGACTTTCAGCAACGGAAGCTTACTGCTGGCCTTAATTCCCTTTCAAAACCAATCCGACTCAAATCCTTCAACCCCAAACCTGACTTGCACTGAGCCCATGTCCCTTGCCGCTTTGGGCGTAACCGGGACTGTGGAGATGCAACTGCGAGATTGGTTTGTTGCAGATGCGCAGGTGATTGACCATAAGCCGATGGATTGGCTGGAGAAGAGCGATCGCCGCAATGTTCTCAAGGCAACCTCCTTCCTGATTGGCTGTAGCGAAGCCGCTCTAGACGTAATGCAACAGCAACGCTTGCCCTCTGATGAGGCTTGGATCCAACTCAATGCAGCAGTTCAGGATTGTCAGCAGCTTATTCTGCAAGGCTTGGCAGCGGAAACAGCCTTTGACAAACAATTGGCTTTGAGAGCAGAGGCGATCGCGCTCTGCCATCGCTGTGCCCAAGCTGCTGTCCTAGCATCAGGCGGTGCTGCTAACCTGCTCAGCCACCCTGCCCAGCGCATTTACCGGGAGGCCCTCGTCTTTGGCGTGAGCGGTCAAACCCGTGACCTCAAAGCAATGAGTTTGAGAGCCATTGGCTGAGAGTCACTGGGCAGTTAAGCCCCACTGCTTAGAGATGTAACGTTGCGAATGGGCAATCTAAGTAAGCGTATCGCCATTCAGCCATCGTGCGGTGAACCGTAATCATGCTGTTGTCCCCGTCGGGCTATATTCGCTTTGGGCCTCCGTTGCTAGGCTTAACTGCATTTCAACTCCTTGCGATCGCTGTTATCCCCGTAGGCCAAGCTCAAACAGTCTTGCCAGACTCCAGCTTGTCTTCCGTTGTGGTGGAAGAGCCGGGGGGAAATTCCTTTCGCATTACGGGAGGTCGTCACCAAGAAGCAAACCTATTTCATAGCTTTGAGACTTTTTCTCCTGGGGATTGGTCCATCCTGTTTGATCTAACAGGTGAGACTGGGGGGAGTGAGATTGAGCGAGTTTTTAGTCGGGTAACGGGGGGGCAGTCTTCCAATATCAACGGCTCCCTCAGTATTCTGGGGGGCAATCGTCCTGACCTGTTCTTGCTCAACCCCAATGGCATTCTCTTTGGCCCCAATGCCAGGCTGAATTTGCCTGGCTCTTTTGTGGCAACGACCGCTGAGACCATTCAGTTTGCCGATGGTCACCAATTCACTGCCCGATCGCCTCAACCCGCTTCGCTACTTTCCATTTCAGCCCCAGTGGGCTTGCAGATGGGGCAAAATCCAGCGGGCATTACCGTCCTAGGCAGTGGGCACAATATTCAGCGAGAGACTTCCTTTGCCCCGCCCTTCCAGGATCCAACGTTGCCAGTCAAGGGATTAACGGTCTCACCGGGAAATACCTTGGCGCTTCTGGGTGGACCTATTCGGTTTGATGGGGGAGAGATTCAGCCTGTCTATGGGCCTACGCCAAATGGAGCCGTTGTTCCCTTGGGGGGCCTCAATCTCAAGGTGGGTGCTATTTCCCAAGGCACTGTGCAGCTGCAGCCCGATGGACTCGGCTGGGGATTTGGTTTCGATGGGATCGAAAGCTATGAGAACATTACGCTCACGAATCGGTCTTGGCTCAATACCACAGGGCTAGCCCCAAGTTATGTTCAGGTTGTAGGCCACGACATCACGCTAGATCAGGGCTCTTCGATTTCCCTGGGCAATTTGAGTGACCAATTGCCCAACGGAGATGTTGATATTTGGGCCTCAGGACTCCTAACGCTAGCGGGAGATGGCACCTTAATTAGCGATATTCGCAACACCGCTTTTAAGGCTGCCGATGGCGGAGAAGTGAATATTTTTAGCGATCGCCTTCACCTTTTCAATGGAGCTGTGGTGACTGGAACCACTGTGGGGGAGGGGAACGCAGGAACAGTCACTATCAATGTCACTGAAGATTTAAAGATCGATGGTTTTCTAGACCCTTCTGATCCAATTGCGAACTTTACAGCGATCTCTTCTTCGACCTTTAGCAGCGGTAATGCAGGCACTGTAGATGTGACCGCACGATCGATTGTGATGGATCGAGGGGGATTGATCCTTTCATCTAGTTTTGGCTCAGGCCAAGGGGGAGGGCTAAGGGTCACGGGTCAGGATTCCATTACGGTGCGCGGGATTAATCCGTTGACCTTAGTCACGACAGCGATCACCACGTCGTCTTTCAGGTCTGGTGATGTTGCAGATCAACTGCTGCTTAAAACCCCGCGTTTGGAGATCCTAGATGGTGCAGTCGTTGGCTCAGATGCCTTTGGCTCCGGGAACTCTGGCTCTGTGTTCATTGAAGCATTTGATTCGATTCGAATTGGTGGCTTTGCAGCGGCTCAATTTGAAACGCCGGCAGAAATCAGTTCCGCAGTGGTTCAGGATGACTTGGGGGCCAGTCCGTTTAGCGCTGGCGAAGCGATCGGAGATTCTGGAGATGTCATTATTCGAACGCCTCGCCTGGAGTTATTTGATGGGGGACAAGTCACTGTCCTCAATCAAGGGAGTGGCGATGCAGGAACCTTAGATATTCAGGTGAAGCAGATTAGCCTGTTCGATGAGGCCAGACTCGTTGCCTCGTCCCGCCGAGGAGAGGGAGGCTTGATTGATTTAAAGGCGAGTGAGTCAATTCTGCTTCGTGATAACAGTTTGATCTCTGCCATCGCTGGCGGGAGAAGAGAGGGGGGGAACGGGGGAAGTATTTCCATTGAGGCTCCGTTCTTAGTGGCGGTTCCAGATGAGAACAGCGACATTACTGCCGATGCCAGAAATCGGATGGGGGCAGGAGGCGAAATTAGCATTGATTCATCCTCCATTTTGGGGCTTGAAGTGCAGGAACGGCGCACTAGTCGAAGTGATATTACGGCTTCTGCAAGACGGGGGGCGCAGTTCAATGGCGATATTACATTGACACAACCGGACGGGAGTCCCGCATCAGAGGTTGATGTCCTGCCGAGTAGTTTTGCAACTCAAGATAGTTCGTTGGGGATCAATGCCTGTTCCAGCAATACAGCACAGTTATCTCGTCAAGGGCGGGGAGGACTGCCCTTAGGCCCCCAGAATTTGCTGTATGACAGTCCGCTTCTGCCTGACCCTTTGGATTCCATCAATCAAGCGATCGCCTTACGTAACCAGGGGTTCTATCCTAAAGCCTTGTCATTACTGCTGGCCGAGTTAGCCACCCTAGCAGAGACGCCTCAGCACAACTTGGAACGGCAGGTCATTACCCTTCGCCAATTGGGCATTACGCAACGCTTGTTAGCTCAATATGCTGAAAGCCAGGCCTCCTTTGAACATAGCTTGATGCTAGCCCAACAGCTAGAGCAGCCCGCTGCGAAAGAGCTACAAACCAGCGCCACCCACTTGAGCCTGGGGAACTTGGCAAGGGGACAGGGTGCGACGGGTCAAGCACGGTTGCGATATCAACAAGCCCTCGTCAGAGCTTCAAACCCTAGCTTGCAAAACCAGGTGCGAGCCAATCAAGTGGCGTTGGTCTTAGCAGAGCAGCAGTCTGAAACGGCCCAGCCAATAGTCGCTCGCTTGGTGCAGGACTTGCGAGCTGCAGGGGTAGATGGAAGACATTTGGAGAGTCGCCTTAATCTCGCTGCTACGCTATTGCGCCATCAGCAGCTTGGTCTGATTCCCAGCGGGGTTGCCTTCCTGGAGAGAAATTTGGCCCAAGCGAAAATGATGCAAGATGAGCAGGCGATCGCCAATGCCCTGGGCCATTTGGGCCAAGCCCATGAGCAACAACAGCAATGGGAACAGGCACAACAATTTTCTGAAGCTGCTTTGCGCATTGCCCAAGCCCAGCAAAATAGCTTCCAGGAATATCAGTTCGCTTGGCAACTGGGTCGTATTGCCAGGGCTCGCTGGGACCTCTCGGGGCAACGGAATGAATCGCTGATGTTGCAGTCCCAAGCTGCTTATCAAATCGCGCTCCATGCCCTGAAGCAGCTTCGAGTCGATTTAACGAGGGTCTCCTCGGAACAACAAGTCTCGTTCCGCCAGCAAATTGAGCCGGTGTATCGCGAATACGTCAACCTGTTGCTGACGATGCCGGGGGGCGGAGACGCCACTCATCAGTCTGTGCTGCTCAAACAAGCCATTGATGGCATTGAGGCTCTACGCCTCGCAGAACTCGAAAACTTTTTACTGGATGGCTGCCTCGACACGCGACCCCAAGCGGCTGACCAGCTAGATGCCAATGCCGCTGTCATTTATCCCATTGTGCTAGCGGATCGCCTAGAGGTCATCGTCAGCTACCAAGGCCAGCTACGCCGTCATCAAGTCGCTGTGTCAGATCAAGTCTTGGCGAAAACGGTGCGGGCATTTCGCCAGGGACTCGTGACTCGTAGTCAGCGCACCTATAAACAGCCTGCTCGGCAACTCTACGATTGGCTGATCGCGCCGATTTTGAGTGACCTCAAGGCAGATGGCATCAAGACCTTAGTGGTTGTGCCAGATTCCCCCCTGCAGACGACTCCCCTAGGTGCACTTTGGAATGGGGAACAGTTTCTGATCGAACAATTCTCGGTTGTAACTGCACCCAGCCTTCAGCTATTGCCCTCCCAGGGAGCTGTCTCCACCAATCCCCAAGCATTTGTTGCTGGAATTTCCCGCGCTCAAGCGGGCTTTTCCCCTTTGGTCAATGTTGAGCAGGAGTTGATGGCCGTCCAGGAACGCTTCCCTGGCAAAAGTTTAATCAATGAATCCTTCACCTCAGAGGCCTTTGGCCAAGCCTTATTGGAAAACCAAGCGCCTATTGTCCATGTCGCCACCCACGGTCAGTTTAGTTCGAATGCTTCAGAAACCTTCTTGCTGGCCTGGGATTCTGCGATTGATATCGAGCAGCTTCAGCAGCTTCTAAAGCGCCGTTCCCAGGGTACAGCCAGTCCGATTGAACTATTAGTGTTGAGTGCTTGTGAAACCGCAGCAGGAGATCAGGCTGCGGCGTTGGGGCTAGCCGGTATGGCCATTAGATCGGGGGCCAGAAGTACGCTGGCATCGCTCTGGACCGTGGAAGATCAGTCGACGGCTTTCCTGATGGAACAGTTTTATCAACAGTTATCGCAGCCGTCAGTCAGCAAAGCCCAAGCATTGCGAGAGGCCCAGCTCGCAATGTTGCAGGACCCGATTTATAGACATCCTTACTACTGGTCCGCTTTCACGCTCATGGGGAATTGGCAGTAGTGGACTGCTGTCTTGGGTTGGGGGGCAGCTTGATAGGGGTAGGCTGACTCGCTGACATCAGTCTGAAAAAACTGAGTTTCTGGTCGCTCTAGCGAATCACCTAAGTTGTGCCTACATGAATTATGTTTGCTTGTGCAGACCCCGGAGTCGTTGGCATTTCAATCACCTGCATCGACAGGTTTGGTTTCTGTCGGTGTCGTTTCAACTGCAAGTTTCCCAGCTGTGTCAGCTAGAGGCTTCGTGACTAGGATTGTCGTCTACAAAATTAACCACGCAGCGATCGCTCTGTACATCAAATGCCACTAGCTGTCGCGATTGAATCCAGCGAACTAAACTGTCACCCAGCAACTCCCTGCGCCAGCCCGAATTCAGGGATTGATTGCGATTGCGCAATGCGGACTTCGACAACACGATGGAATGAGCCATTCCGGCTTTAAAGCAGCGCTCTCGAATCAATAGATAGAGAAATTCTGCACTAATTGCCTCCTCTGGCGTTTCCTCCGTCCAAGGTTGCATGAGCTTAAAGAGAGCTTTCTCCTCATCGCTCATAGGTGCTTGAAATAGTTTCTCCCACAACTTCCCATGGGTTTTAATCAGCTTGTCAGAAATCAGCCGATTTTGGCGTAGGCTCGATAAGCCTTGCCCAATTCCCTTCGCAACCATCATCATTTTCTTGGTGGGAAACACCATATCTTTCGTGATATTGCGTCGTTTGGCCTCCTCTAGCCGCCAAGCCATGAGGCGCACTAGGAACATTCTGGCCTGTTGATTGAGGTGGGTGTGGAGGGTGCTCTTGAACAGCGATGCCACATCATCAGATTGGTAGTAAGACGCTTCCGTCCATTTGTCCACTTCCTCTTGGCACCAATGGGCTCGGTTTAGCTGCTCGAGTTGGGCTGTCATTCCTCGCCACAGCTCTGGTAGATAGAGCACGTCATTGAGGGCATAGGTGAGTTGCTGAGGCCGAATAGGCCGCGCTTGCCAATCTGTGACTGAGGAGGATTTATTCAGCGATACTTTCAATTCACTGGCGACGAGCTTTTGAAAGGAAATGGGATAGGTGAAGGTGAGAAAGCCCGCCGCAATCTGCGTGTCAAAGAGAGTTTTGGGATAGGTACCATAGAGGGCATTTAGCAGACGATAGTCGTTTTCCCCGGCATGGGTAATTTTTAAGATATTGGGATCTTCGACCATGGCCAGAAACAGATCCAGGTCGGGAAGCGTGAGCGGATCCAGGATATAAACCCCATGCTCCGTAATCACCTGGATAAGGCACAGCAGCGGATAGAAACGTTTCTCGTTAATAAATTCTGTATCAAAGCCAAGCCAGGTGATGCCTTGATTGTCCTGGGCAAATTGCTTGAGCTGCTCGGCAGTGGTGATGTCTTGGTGGACAACCTGCTTCTTTTTACGGACTTTCGGTGGAGACACCATGCAAGCGTTGCTTCCGGTTTCATCGGTGTACCTATGGTAGGTGACCAGCGCCCCGCGGTAGAGGCTGATCAGGAGACAAGCTTGTGCCTAAAGACACACCTACCGTTGAGAAATGAAAACCAAGCGTCAAATTTGATGTAATTCTCTATCTTTTGCCACACTCGCCCCTAGCTATCTCTTCTACGATGGAAGCGTATGGGGCCTTTTCGAAAATAGCCCTTCTCACTACAGCCCCATCAGAAACTCGCCATAGGCCTAAGGCAATGCTAGAGCTATACCAGTTTGAACTCTCCCACTTCTGCGAAAAAGTACGGTTCATCTTGGATTACAAGAACCTGTCCTATCGCAAGGTTGAAGTGACCCCCGGCATCGGTCAGCTTGATCTCTTTCGTATGTCTGGCCAGCGTCAGGTACCCGTCCTCAAGGATGGCGATGACATCATTGCGGGGTCGACGGCGATCGCCTTCTACCTTGACAAGAAGCATCCCGAAAATCCCATCTTGCCCCTCAATGCCCAGCAGCGAGCCCTCACCCTCATGTTGGAAGAATGGGCCGATGCTTCCATCGCTCTCAATGGCCGCACCGCAATGATCGGTGCTTTCAACCAGGATGCCGATTTCCGCACAGCCTTCTTCCCCACCCAAACCCCAGCGGCTATCACCAAGTTGGTCGACAACCTTCCCGATAGTGCTCGCAACCTAGGCAATCTGGTGGCCAGCAACATTCCCAATGCTGTGAAAACGGTCATCGGTGCAGTGCCCGGTGAAGTGCTTAACGTAGGGGGCACCGTTATTGGCTATGGTCCTGAGGCAGTGAAGGCCGCCAAAGAAGATCTGGCTCAAAACCTGGAAGCTCTGAGCATTATGCTTTCCGAGAAGCCCTACCTGGTGGCGGAGCATCCCACCCTGGCCGATTTTGCGGTTGCAGGTTTGAGCATGTACACCAAGTTCCCGGCCAGTCCAGCGTTGGATATGCCCATGGGTTTGAAAGGTAAGGGGGTTCCTGGTTTGGCTGATAACCCTGCCTACAAGGCCTTCTTCGATTGGCGCGAGAAGCTCTATTTGGATTTCCGCAAAATCGATGAGAGCCGTCCTCCCCAGCCTGCCCCAGAAGGAGTGCCTCAGAAAATTTCGATTGACTAGTCAGGGTCAACCCTGGAGCGACTGTTCAAGCTCAATGGGGTAACGCAAAAAGCGCAGCAGGAAGGGGGTCTCTTCCTGCTGCGCTTTTTGCTAATCACGTTCTATTGAATATCGTAATAAGACTGGTCTCAGCATCCTTAATCGCTGTAGACCAACTTATTGCGTAGGCCATGGCCTTGGAAGTTATTGTTATTCAGCAAGCGACTGTTGGGCTGTGCAGCTCTGTCTTGTTGCTGAATGCTGCGATAGCTTTGAAACTCGAGATCCTTCGGTGTCGCGGCTTGGCCTAGGCCTGGGGTGAGGGCGATCGCGCCCACAGCAGCAGCCAATGCAATATAGCGTTTCATGTTCAGACTCCTTGCCCAGTTGGGCCGAGGAGAGTCCTGATTGGGCTCATCCCTTGAATATCTCCAAGGTACCCAAGCGGGCTGGGAGTAAAATTAGAAGCAGATAAGTTTTGTCTGAATCCCAGGATACATTTCTGAAAATTTCTGAGAGAGCTGATAGATCGCGCCCAAGCCATGCGGGGGAGGATGACAGGCTTCTTCAGACTTCTGTTGCAGTGAGGAGTCCTAGGAGTGAGTCAAGGCTGGTGACTTTGACATCGGCTTGGTCCGGCCAAGGGAACGCCCCCGTGACATCCAGATGAATGGTGGCAGTCCCTGCATTGCGGCCTGCCATGAGGTCAAAGACATAGTCTCCCACCATGACGGCTTGCTCGGGAGGGGCATTCCAGCTTTGGAGCAGTTGATGAATGCCCTCTGGGTCTGGCTTGGGAGCACAGCATTGGCGGCTGAGGACATGCTCGGATTCAAAGAAATGGGCAAGCTGGCTAGCCGCTAGAGTTGCGTCGGCACCCGGTCGGGTGTTGCGGGTCAGGATGCCGACTTTTTTCCCTTGCTCCTGCAGGGTGGAGAGGAGGGCGATCGCCCCGGGTTGAGCCTGGGCAGATTGGGCAATGTCTAGCTCGATTTGGTCCAGCCGGGCATGGATCGGCGCGGCTTCTTCCTCTGACAGCTGTGCGAGCGA
The DNA here is from genome assembly GCA_938015405.1 of uncultured Pseudanabaenaceae cyanobacterium. Taxonomy (GTDB): domain Bacteria; phylum Cyanobacteriota; class Cyanobacteriia; order PCC-9006; family JAAUQQ01; genus JAAUQQ01. Next base: position 9,580 of record CALLPZ010000206.1, on the reverse strand, counting down.
TTCTAGAATGGCTTGGCCAGCGGGTAGGCCCAGGCTTTCGCGAATGGCTTCGAAGTCATGCTGGGCGACGGTCAAGGTGCCGTCCATGTCAAAGATCCAGTGGGTCCGGTCTTGAAGGGAGATCATAGAAACTTGGGAAACGTAGAGCTTATTTCTCGGTCGAACTCAGCTGAATGAAGTCAGGCTGATGCTATCCATCTCACGGTCTGCTAACTCACGGTCTACCAATTCACGGCCTGCCATCTCTAGGACTGACCCGTTCTGTCTGGGCTCAGTGAAGTGGCCAAAGCGGTGTCACTATCCTGCAAAGTTGGTGCGTCGCTTTGACGGTTCAACCGCATTCTCAGGACTTAACGTCAGCCGATATTTATAAATGGCGATGGGCTGCTTGCCGACTTTGAAGTAATCCTCATCCTTGGGCGATAGGTAAACAGCGGTGATCTGATCGGCCAGGATGGGTGGGCTTTGGTCAGGTTGGTAATGGTAAGCCGTCGTCGTCTCAACTTGGTTGAGATAGGGATTGCCGGTTCCGCGAAAGACCTGCTGAAATATTTCGCTCGTGATGAAGTCATCGGCATCGGGCTGTTCGGTGGCTCGGGCCGGGATCACAGAAACCAGTTGGCGACTATCCCGTAGGGTCGTGATTTGGCGGTTGGGATTCTTGGCATCCACTTCCACAGTGGAGACGAGCTCTTCACCCAGGTAAGCCTTGGCGATATTCAAGCCGTTGTAGGCTCTGTCAGAAACGACTTCTACAGGTGCGGCTAAGGCTGGAGCCCGAGAGCCTTGCTGGGCACGGCGGGCAATGAAGCGCACCTCAAAACTGACTGGCTTGTCCACCATGGTGAGATTGCCATCAAAGCCCGGACTGTTGACCTCCGGTGCCAGAGGAGCCGTGGCTTCAATGAGGGTGCAGGTGGCTTGCCAATCTCCTTGGAACCAGTCGGGATAGGCCAGGTCTTCGACGGCTTTTTGGGTTTTGGGTGGGCTGGTCCATTGGGGGTATTGAGCCATGCGATCGCTGAGTGGTCCGGCCATGGCCATGCCCGTGCTGCAGAGCCATAGTAGGGCCGCGATCGCCACAATATTGCCCCATCTCCTCATCCAACGTTGTGCCATCGATCCCTATCTAAGGAGATTACTCGTTTATCCTACTGGGTTTATGGACTTGATCTCGGCTGGTTCGTGGCTGCGAGATCATGACTGATGCCTGTATTTGGGCTTGTCCAAACACCCGCGTAGATCCGCTTAGTTTTTAAGTGGAGGTTCGGTGTGGCATGTACGGATTTTCAGTGCACCCTAAGGCCTTTTTGTCTTGCTGTGGACTTTGTCGATGAATTCAACTCAGTGAATTTCACTTTCTGCTGGGAATTTCTACGGTGATTACGATTTGGCAAGGTAACGGATTGCAAGCGATTCGGCGGATGTTAAAAAAGTTGTACTGCTTCTAGTTCAGCCCCAGAAGCCTTTTCCTCAGATTCAATGCTCGACTTCAGAGCAAATTGTTCTTTATTCTCACCTGCTTCAAAGACCGAGACCAAGCTCGAGGCAATGCTGCTGTTTCGCACCAGGTCCGAAATGATCAATCAACTGGTTCCATCTTCCTTTGTTAATCTTGCCGGACAGGCTGTCGATCTGTTGCCGCAGCCGCCGAGGAAAGCCTCTTCTTTCAGGCTCGGCAAGGCTCACATCACAGTCTTTTCGAGCATCACTGGCTTGCTGTTGGTCGGCTCTTTGACAGACTTGCCGCTGGCAATCCAGGTGCTTTTGGGGGGGATATTGGGACTCGTGATCTATGGCATGGTTGCTGCCAGCTTTAGTCAGATGCGGTTTTGGCTTTTGGTTGCTTTACTGGCTTTAACGGGCTTCAACTTGGTGCATGGCCTGGTTCACTTTGATTTTGAGAGTAATCGGCAGGCGATGTTTTGGGCCCAGTCCGCCACGGAGGAATTCCAGGAGCTGTTCTCGAATTCTGATCAGTACCACCTGCTGGTGGATGAACTTTTCATTAGCCAAGACTGTTGGAAGAAGCATTCCAGCCAGCTCAAGCCATTGCAGAGTGATTAACGCACAGCGCGATTAACGTGAGTTGAACCTTGGGGTTGAGATGCCCCAAGGTTTTGTTGTGGATGCGTTAGCTTTGTGTTTCGGAAGGGGCGGTTGGGGAGGGCTGGGTTGGTTGTTGCATGGCTGCCTGTTGCATGGCTGCCTGTTTCCTTGCAATTCGGCGATCGCGACGATTGCGCAGACTCCGCTTTGCTCCCCAAATCAGCAGCGCCAGGATGCCTAGATAAGGACTCCAGACCAGTAGGGCTAAGCCCAGCTTGATCAAGCCTCTGCTAAAGCCCAGGACGCTATCGGTGGATTCTTCCCAGGTATTTTTTAGCTCGGTACTGAATTTTGTTCGACTGGGTGCGCTGAAGGTTGCAGGCTCAGATAGATAGATATTTATCGTTGAGTAAGCAACTTGAGACTTGAGTAATTTGAGCTGGGCATCGATTTGTTCGATATTTTGGCGCACATTGGCTAGCTCTTGGCTGACGGCAAGCACATCTGGAACTTCACCAGATTTCTCCATGATTTTGAGGAGCATTTCTTCTTGCTTGCGCAGGTTGCGTAGTCGAGCATCGGTGTCGACGATTTGGCCCGAGACATCTTGGGCAGAGATGCTGCGGTTCTCAACCTCGCCCAAGGCCGCGAGCTTTTCCAGGGTGGCATTGAGGCGTGCCGCAGGAATGCGCAGGCTGAGGTTGGCACTTTGGCGTGCATCGCTGGAGCCGGATTCATTGAGGTTGAGGATGTCGCCCTGCTCCTGGCCCATAAGCTGACTGATAGCTTGAATGGCGGTGCTGGTGTCTTCCACTTCCATGGAAAGGTCAGCGGTTTTGATGAGCTGGGGTTTGGATTGACTGGGGCTGCCTGGCGCAGGTTCGACTGGGAGGGATTCGGCAGACTTTTCCTGGACTGCACCATCCGTTGGCAGGGCCGGAGCACTTTGGGCGACGATGTCCGCTTCTATGGCATTGTTCATGGCACTGCCAGCCATGTCCCTAGGAGCACTGCTGGACTCGTAACTGCTGGCACAGCTCGTCACCATCACAGCGCCGAGAAGGCTGAATAGCAATCCGCTGGATAGGCCTTTCCCGAGACGAGTTGAGATTAAACGAGCCATGACGAACTGCCTCCTAAGGTAAATCGGTCTCAGGTGTTGTTTGAAAATCCGGCTTAGCCTCAACGTTGAGACCACTGCTGGATGATTGAAGTGCGAGTTGGCGTAAATCAGCGGCTCCTCTGAGACTCACTGCTACGGCCACCGGCCCTGGTCAAACAACCTCTTTTCTTGGGATATGGTGCGCAGTCCCATTAGCCCATTGTCCCTGCCCTGTTTCGATAGTCTTCTCAAGAGAAACAAGAGCAATGGGTGACGTTACAGAAATTATGGCTGAGTCTTTGGCTGTGGGTGGGCGGGTTTCTAAAAATGAAACCTGTTATGACGCTGGCAGTTCGTATTCATCCCAATCGCAGACAGGTTGGTATCCGATCGTTTTGTAAATGTGATTGGAAGTGGGGTTAGACAGCTCGGTGAAGAGATAGCAGATGCTGCAACCCTGATCGAGAAGTTGCTGACTCAACGTTGCGACGGCGGCACTGCCATAGCCTTGGCGGCGTTGGTTCGGTGGGGTGTAGACGGGGCCGATGCCGCCGCCATGATCATCGAAGCTACTGCCGCCCACCATGGATACAGGTAGAGTTGTGGTTGCATCATTGCTGGGGGCTTCCCAGAGGTAGATGTCCTTTTGGGCGAGGCGGCGGTCTGCCCAGCGGATTGGGTCGTCGCGTAGTTCGCCGAAGGATTCCCGTTCGAAGGCTTCACACCAGGCTTGGAGGAGGGGGCGATCGCCTTCCTCTGCCGCTCTGAGCTGTCCTGCGACGGCGGGCAGGGGCTGGACCTGGCTGAGTTGATGAATCCGCATGGCATTGGTAATGCCGTAGCGCAGGCGGGTTTGGATTCGCAGTGCCTCGGCTAGTGCCGCAACGGTGCCTTTAGGCCCGGCAAATTTGGGGAGAGCATGGCTTAGGCGTAGCTGGGGGGAGTGCCATTGCCGTTTGAGATGGTGGGCAAGGGCTCCCAGGGCGGTGGGCTTGACCATGCGAGATAGCAGTAGCGGACTGTCTCCTGCTTTCAAGGCGATGCCGACCACATCGCTGTCCATCTTTATTGTGATCAGGCGGGGGGTGACGCTGCCGGGGGGAGCCTCGAGGAGTTGATTGATCAGGGCAAGGAGAAGATTGTTTTCGGCCTCTCGCTGGCGCAGAAAAGGGAGAGCCTGTTTGGCAAAGGTTTGGACGTTGCTGGTCTGACGGACGTTCACAGTGATAGCGCTGAGGGGGACGTGAGGTCAGGGCTAAGGGAAGCGATGACCTATTTCTTTATTAGCTATCACTGTCTGGCAATAGTCCAGCGATCCCATCAAATTTTCGGGGCTGGCTGGGAGCTACTGCTCATCCATGGGCGTTAAATATTCCACAGGGACATGGTCTGTGAGCCAGACGCCGTTGTCGGAGCAGTGGAAGGTGAAGCCATCGTTGTACATGGTTGTGGCTGCAACCTGAAAGATGACGGGGCGACCGTGGCGACTGCCAACGGTTTTTGCGGTGTCTGGGGTGGCGGAGAGGTGGACATGGTGGCGGGCCATCTTTTTCAGGCCTTCTGCCAGGATCGCTGAAACTGCGGGCTCTGCTGTGCCGTGGTAAAGGATTTCGGACGGTGTTTGTGAGGGGAGCTGGAGGTCGATGGGGATGCTGTGCCCTTGGTTGGCGCGGATGCGTTGGCCATCTGGACTGATGGCGAAACGTTGCTTGTCGCTAGTGGTGACGACGGTTTGGAGGAGGTCGCGGGTGAGGGCGAGGTCACTGTGGTGACGGGTGGCGGAGAGGAGGTCATTGATCTTGACCCAACCGCCGGGTTGGAGGGTGAGGCCGATCGCTTCGGGTTGGTGACGCAGGTGGAGGCTGAGGTATTTGCTGATTGTTTTGAGGGATTTGGAGTCCATGGGATCACTTGGGTGGGGAGGAACATTGCGAGGCCGGTCGGCTTCGTTTGGCTGGTCGCTCCCTCGTTCCTTCTGAAAATGGGGCTCGGGAAAAGGCTGCCTTTCAGTCACTACAGCATTCGGGTTGTCAATTTCAGGTTGTTAACTGGCTCTGCTAAGCCCCGTTTTTTCCCTCGGGCTGGCTTTTTCTGGCGGATTCACCTGCGGCAATTTGTTCTTGGAGTTTGGGGAGTTGTTCCGTGATGACTTGGCCCATGGTGCCGGGTTCGCGGGTTTCCATCCAGCCCATCATGGAGGAGAGGCAGAGTTCTTTGAGGTAAGCAAAGGAAAAGCCAGTGGTTTGGTGGGTGAGATCTTCGATCGCCCCAGGGATCAGCTTCATATCGGTTTGCAGCTTGCTATTCCAGTTCTCCAAGTAGGTTTGGCGCTCTTGGTTATCGGGGAGGTCAAAGCGGTACTTGCGATCGAAGCGGCTGGGGCGTTCGAGGATGGCGATATCGATGCGTTCGGGGTGGTTCGTGGTGGCGAGGGTGAGAATGCCCTCGTTGACCGCGAAGCCATCGAGTTCATTGAGGAAGCAGGAGCGGGTTTCGTCACCAATGAGGGAGTCGAGGTCTTCGAGGACGAGGATACAGGGAGCCATTTGCCGGGCTTTCTCAAAGACGCGGCGGATATTGAAGGCTTCGGGGTTGGAACGGTCCTTGAAGTTCTTGATATAGAGGCAGGGGAGCTTCAGGTCGTTGATCAGGGCTTTGACCATATGGGTTTTGCCGTTGCCAGGGGGGCCAATGAGCAGGAGGCCCCGCTTCCAGGCGAGGCCGTGCTGGCTGTAGAACTGGCGGGATTCGAAGAAGCGTTTGACGTCGCTGTGGATATCCTGCTTGAGGTCGCCCGGTAGGACGAGATTGTCGATGGTGGTGGCTTGGATGGATTGATAGAGTTCGTTGTTTTTGCGCCAGTTACCGTTGTCGAAGACCAGGATTTCGTCGCGCACTTCGGTGTTCCAGTCGCAGACTGCATGGAAGAAGGCTTCGGCGATCGCTTCCCGTTCTGCTAGTAACCAGAGGTAACGTATTGTTGCCCAGCCTGCGGACCATTGAAGCTGCAAGGCGGTGAGGCTGTGCCCCTGCCAGGTGATCGCGTAGGCGGCGTTGAAGGGGGATTTATCGATATGGCGATCGCTGCTGTTCCAGCTCGTGAGGTCTTGGCTGTGAACTTGGTCGAGGGGGAAAAGCTGGCAACTACCCGCTTTTCCGTAGCCCTGCAGATCAAATTCCCGGTCGCAGGTTTCTAACAGGGCCTGGTCGGGGAAATGCTGCTTGAGCCGTTGGCTAACAAAATAGGGGATCGCATTGGGAGATTGACCCAGGGCGTCGAGGATGAGTTTCTGAATATCCATTGCCACGGAAATTGATTCGCAGGGAAAGCCCGAGGGCTGGGGTGAGTAGCTGTGAGAAGAGGAAGCAAGCGCTCGGTGCAGGCTAGCCCTGCAAGAGCCGCTTGGGAGACCTGCCAAGGGCGCGATCCACATCAACCGGAATTGCTGAAGCCTGGCCCAACGGCATCTCTATGACGAAATTTCGACCGAGAAGCTCCCCCTTTAAGGGAGCTAGAGATTCCCTGATGGAACTTGGGCTCGACAACAGGCAGTACGTCTTACCCCCTTGGTTCTACTCAAGGTTTATCCGTCTTGTTGGGTTGTTCGGTTCCCCTTTTCTCCTAAGAGAAGGGGGGAGGGGATGAGCCCGGTTATGTCGCTATTAAACTCAGGTGTAGAGAAGCTCCTGACAGTGGGACTAGGGCCATGAAACAATCGGTAAATACCCGCGTCTGAGAGTACAGAATTATGCTGTTCCAGTGTTTCTGACGGCTACCGTTTACTAGGGCTGATTGCTTTCTAGCATGGTAACGAATGGGACGAGGTGGCGGATACTCCCATCAAGCTGGAAAATCAGGCAAATACTGCGGATCTGTTGACCCTGTTCATGGCTTAGGACAATCAAAAATGCTTTCTCGTTTTGCACCTTTGCTCGTCGGTACGCTGCTGTTGGGCGGTGGTATGGCCATGGTCTCTGCTCCGGGACTGCCCATTGCCCAGGCCCAGTCTAGTACTGCTAAGTCAGTTTGGCGGACGTTCAATCCCTCCGGGGGGCGGTTCTCGATCCTGATGCCTGATAGCCCAGTGCCTTTGGGCACGGCCTTTAGTGTCGGGGGCCAGGAAATGCAGCTCCAGCAATTTGTGTCCTCCCAGCAAAATGACCAAGTGGTTTACATGGCGGGCTGGATGGACCTGCCTGGGGGGGGCGTGAAGCCAGGCGAATTGGAAAGTTCCTTAGATAGTGTTCGGGATGGCTTTCGCAGTCGTCTCAATGGCAAGCTCCTCCAGGAGTTTCAGCTCACCCTCGCGGGCCACCCCGGCCGCCATTTCAAGATGAGTGCCCAGGTGGATAATCGCCCGTACCTCGTCACCCAGCGAGTTTATTTACGCAACGATCGCCTCTACCAAATCACAACAATGGTGCCCAGTCGCTTGGAAGGCAGCCTCCAGGGCAGTATTTCTGGCTTCTTGAAGTCCTTTAAGTTCTTGTAGGGCATCAGCTGGCATCGGCTACAGTAAACCTAGGGAACAGTCGTACCAGCATACTGGCAGTCTCCTGCGCTGTAAGGGTTGCGCCCATGCCCATTATTTCCTCGAAAACGCCTGCTTCCCCCGATCCCGATCAGCCCAAAAAGGCCAAGGGCTCGAAGGCGAAAAGTTCTGCTGACCAGTTGATCGAGCAAATTCACACCCTGGGTGCTCCCTCGGAGCGAGCTCAGGATCGGGCCAGTGGTGAAGCTGTCCTAGACCCGGTGGCCCAACCGCTAGAAGTGGGCAAGCCCGAGGAAAAGCTGCGGCCCCAAGCCCTGCAGGATTATTTGGGCCAAAAAGCCCTTAAAGAAGTCCTGAGCATTGCCATTCAAGCGGCCCAAAGTCGTCAGGAAAGCTTGGACCACCTGCTGCTTTACGGCCCGCCGGGCTTAGGCAAAACCACCATGGCCCTGGTGTTGGCCCAGGAAATGGGGGTGGCCTGTAAGGTGACCTCTGCCCCTGCCTTGGAACGCCCCCGCGATATCGTTGGCCTGCTGGTGAACCTCAAGCCAGGCGACTTGCTGTTTATTGATGAAATCCACCGCCTCTCCAAGGTCACAGAGGAAATCCTCTACCCCGCCATGGAAGATTTTCGGCTGGATATCACTATCGGTAAGGGCCAGGCTGCTCGGACTCGCAGCATTCCGCTCAAGCCTTTTACCCTCGTGGGGGCGACAACCCAGGTGGGGGCCTTAACCTCGCCCTTGCGCGATCGCTTCGGTCTCGTCCAACGGCTCCGCTTCTACGAAAGCGACGAGCTCACCGCGATCGTCCTCCGCACCGCCAAGATTCTGGATACCGAAGTGGATGAAGCTGGAGCTGCGGAAATTGCCCGGCGATCTCGGGGCACTCCCCGCATTGCCAACCGTCTGCTCAAACGAGTGCGGGATTACGTCGCAGTTAAAAACAAAGGCTGCGTCACCCAGGCCGTTGCCTCCGAAGCTCTGGAACTCTATAACGTTGATCCCTGTGGACTCGATTGGACCGATCGCCGCCTGCTCAGCCAAATGATCGAAAACTTCAACGGTGGGCCTGTGGGGCTGGATACCTTAGCCGCCGCCACCGGAGAGGACTCCCAAACGATTGAGGAAGTCTACGAACCCTATCTTTTGCAAATTGGCTATCTCCAGCGCACGCCCCGGGGACGCATCGCGACCCCAGCAGCCTGGAAGCATTTGGGCTACGAGCCACCTCAGCAACATCAACAGCTCTCGCTGTAAGGGAAAAGCTGCTTTAAGGAAGAAGCTGGAGCAGGCTAAGTTGAGGCGCATCTTAGCCTTCAGACGATGCTTCAATTCTGTCTAGGCTGCTGCGGGTTCATCCTCTTCCATAAATTGCCCTTGGGTCGGCTCTGACTCATCTTCAGGCAACATCGAATCAATCAACTCAGGCAAGTCGATGGGGCTGAGATCACCCGTCTTTCTGGCTCTGCGGGTGTCTTGCAAGATTTGCTGGTAAACCTCACGGGTGAGCCCCGCCGAGGGAGTGTTCGGGGCTTTTTTGACCGCACTAAAAGCCCAGCGCACTGCATTTTCGATGTGGCTGCTGTAATCCTGCTTGGCCCGCTTAATTTGGCTTTTGATCCCCTGGATCGAGCAGGCATACAAAGGTGGCACTCGATTGAGGGCATAGGCCATGAGGGATACCACCTCGCGCTTCATGTGGTCGTCGGGTGACTCCTTTAGCCGCGTGATGATCTCTTGCTCAATGAGCAGTTCCATGACGTTGACGTACATCTTCATCGTTTGCAATTCCCTGACTCTCTGTCAATTGGTCGGCCTTGGTGGGCCGTAAACGCGATCGCTCGCCCATGTTTCAGCTTGTCAACGCTCCCTTAGAGGAAGCACAAGCTCGTGAGTCGGCATTAAGCGTAGATGCGTCAGAACGGTAAAAAGCT
>CALLPZ010000205.1 GCA_938015405.1 uncultured Pseudanabaenaceae cyanobacterium | reverse complement strand
GCCGCTGATCCACATTGCCGCGGCGACTGTCTGCTCTTCTGCGCCAGCTAGAGCCTGTGGCTTAAGCTATGCTCAATTTTAATTTGCTGCTCCTTGCCCCTCCCAGTTAATTCTCAGCTTTGAGGCGTTCTATAGACAGGCTTGTGCCAGCGTTCCCAGTGGGAGGCTTGCCCCACTGCGGCATCGATCCGCGACGACATAACCCTGATTACAGATGACTGCTATGAAACTTCTGAGTATCTGCGACCCAACTCGATATGGCAGTCCTCCCCTGGATGTACCGACGTTCTACCAGCGGCTGTCGCTAGATCCCAGAGTGGAGCTTCGCCACATTCCAACGCCCCAAGTTTTTACGAGTCGACTGCCTGAGGTGCAAACCGCACTGGCGACTGGGGAATTGAGCTATGAGGAATTTCTCGTTTTGGGTGATGCAGCCCATGACTGGGTCAGCCTGGAAGACATTGATGTGGTGTTTTGCCGCACGCTCAAGCCTTTCCCAACGGGCTATTTGGATGTGCTGTCCCAATGGGAGGGCCTAACCCGCTTTGTCAATCGTCCTTCGAGTAAGAAAGAACAAATTAAGCCTGACTTTCTCCTGGATTTTGCCCAGGATTATATGCCCGAGGCGATCGCCACATCAGACTGGAGCGAAGCCCTTGGGTTCTTTGAAAAGTATCAAGTCATCGTGGCCAAGCATTCCAATAGCTGCGGTGGTCGAGGCGTTTTCAAGATCTGGTACGAAAGTCGTCACTTTCATGTGGACAACGTCTTGAGTGGGACCAAGACCTTCGGCCAGTTCTCGGAGGTGATGGCCTATTTGCAAATGGGGCAATCTGCAGGGGAGGCTGAGCCGATTCAGTTCTGCCGCTATCTCCACAACGTTGATGCTGGCGATAAGCGGATTGTGGTGGTGGATGGTGAAATCTATGGCGGCTATGTGAGGCGTTCTAAGAGTGGACATTGGGTTAACAATGTCAGCAGTGATGGAGAATGCATTCTGTCAGATATTACTGCTGAAGAACGGGAGGCCATTCAGGCCACAGTGGTTCATTATCAGGCCCTAGGTCTGCATACTCTGGGCTACGACTTTCTCCTAGATAATGATGGTACCTGGCGAATTAGTGAGATTAATGCAGGTAATATTGGCGGCTTTGCTCGATTAGAACTATTGACCGGTCAACCGGTGATGAATCGTTTTACCGACTGGCTGTTGGACTATGCCAAACGACCTTTATTGAGTCCTCCCTCTAGTCCGCTACCCGAATCCTGTGCAGCGGCTGTTTAATCTCCTTCTATTGATCAACGATGTCCACCAATCCTGTTGAACTTTGCGTGAGGCCTGCCCAGGCGGAAGATTACGCTGCGATCGCCTCTATCTACAACGAAGCCATTGCCAAAGGGGGCATCACCATGGATGGGGAGCCCCAGACGGTTGAAGGGGTGGCGGCGATCGCGGCCAAGATGACTGAGCGGGAAACCTATCTTGTGGCCGAAACGTCTCAAGGCATTGTGGGCTGGGGCATTGTGAAGCGTTATAGCGATCGCCTCGGCTATCAGGTGTGCTGTGAGACTTCCATCTATCTCACTTTCGCCGAGATTGGTAAGGGTTACGGTCAGCTCCTTCAAGCTGCCTTGATGCAACAAGTGGCTGATTATGGCTACCACCATATTGTGGCAAAGATACTAGGTGCGAATACCTCAAGTATTCAGTTTCATCAACGGTTTGGTTTTGAGCTTGTGGGAGTCCAAAAAGAAATTGGATTTATGAATGGGGCTTGGCATGATGTGGCAATCCTTCAATACATTGTGTCATAGCTTACCTTTTGCTTTTCTAGGCTTGTTTTTAGCTTGGGCCTAGGGAGTTATTAGGGAAATCTCATGTTGGATGAATTTAATAGAGATAGGTTGTATTTAAGTCAACTTCTGAACATTCGTACAAAATCTGGGACATTGAGATGATTGCACAAGTGATTAAAGCGGCTGCAGTTGATACCAAAAATGCCTATCCTGACAGTCTGTCAAGACTCATTGCTTCTCTCCAGGAGGAAACGGCCCTCACGCCGGAAGCCGTGAAACAGTTGGTACTCAATGCCAAGATTTCAGCCAAAGACTTGATGCCCTGGAGCGATTTCAATCATCCCATTGAAGATAGCTATGGCCGCAAGCTGGTTCACTTCGGCGGACATTTCGAAGTAATGGTGATGTCTTGGATGCCAGGAGATTTCAGTGCGATTCATGACCATGGCGCAACCCAATGGGGGGCGGTGCAATGCTTTGGGTCGGCCCAGCATTACATCTATCAGTATGAGGATGGTCTGCTGAGTGATTTGAAGCCCGCCCATTACAGTCCTGAAATGGTCCATGCGGTGGGTCATAGCTTGATTCATCAGATGGGCAATCTGGGGACCCAACCTTTCCTCAGCCTGCATGTGTATGGGGTGATGGAACCGGGGCAGACGATTACGGGTAATGCTCGGGTATTTGATTTGTGGGAGAACCGCATTCAGTACACCGATGGTGGGGTGTTCTTCTGTTTGCCCGAGGCTCAGATCAACGATCGCGGTGCAGTTCTCCGGGCAGATCAGACAACGAAGCAGCGGCATCATCGTTTGATGAGCGATCGCATCGAGCGGATTCTCGCAGCGGGGCATCAGCCTGAGTCGGTCACACCATTGGCGAAACAGTTGGCTGAGCTGCAAGTGCAAATGATTAATTGAGTGATGCTTGCCAGGAGGAGAACCACGAGAATGGGGGGAGAGGGTGATCACCTTCACCTAACCGGGGAAAGTGACCCCAGGTTCTGGTTCCCCTCGGGTAGATGGGTGGACATTGCCCTCTGCCGCCTAGATGCGGTTCTTGCCACGATGGCTACAGCGTCACGAATGGCATTTGCTGGAGCAACCCATGAAAAAACTGTTGCAGATGGAAGTCAAGATGTTGGCCCGTGCTTTCCAGTCTTTGATGTTCCGTAAGCCGCTGCCTCGCAAGATTAATGGCTGGCTGACTTGGATGTTGTATGAGCAGATGAACCGAGCCATGCGTCGCCATGCGCGTTATAGCATTACGGGCTAGATTTTCCCCAGGTGCTCGTCTGAGGACCGCTTAGGAGTTTGGGCTTTAGATTTCGATGGTATCGGCAACGGCTGTGGCCATTTCATTGAGGGAGGCCTCGCCCAAGTCGGGACATCGCTGACGATATTCGGAGCTGAGTTGCGCGATCGCCATCATTTGTTCGGATGTGGGTGGAGTACTGCGCCTTTGCACCTTGGCAGTCTCGGGTTCTAACAATGTGGCGAGACTCGCGGCGATCGCAGGACCGAGCACCTGCTCTAGCTTCGCGAGCCGCAGGGTGGCAACATAGCCATCAAATAGCATCGCCAGGGGCGTTGTATGCCAAGCTTCCTGTTGCCAAGTGGCCACATCGAGTCCTAGCTGGTTCAGGATGTCGAGTAGCTCAAAGGCATTGGCACCATGGGCTACAGCCCAAAAGGCGCATCGTTCTATTTTGGGGCTACACCGAACCAGCGCTGCGTTTCGCTCGGAGAGGGAGGCCATAAATAGTGGGTCGTCTAACGGATCTGCATGGTTGACTTTCATAATGGGCGACCCATGAGATGGACAGCAGAACTCGACACCGCCGATTCAGGGGTGAGTTCGTAAATTCACTTTATTTGGTTAGCGTCCAAGCTCGCAGCACCTCCGCCACGGTCCAAGCTTGGGCAAAAGCTCCTTTGGGGTCATGGGGCTGATTGCCGTCAAAAATTTCACCTAAGGTGCCGACACAACCCGTTCCGAGATGGGCTTCGAGACCGTCCAGGAATGTCCTGGCTTGAACCTTATCCTGGTAGACCTTGAGGTGGGCTTGCACAAAGGGTCCAATCAGCCAGCCCCAAACCGTTCCCTGGTGGTAGGCACCATCTCGTTGGCGCACTGTACCGCTGTGGCGTTTCTGGTAGTCAGGATGGTGCGGGGCCAGGGAGCGCAATCCCATGGGGGTAAGCAATTCTGCTTGGCAAATATCCACTACGGCCTTTTCCTGAGCAGGCGTTAGCAGCGAAGCACGATGGCGACTGTTGAGCGGCAAAGCCAGGGCAAAGAGCTGGTTGGGACGCAGGGCATCATCAGGACCATTGGGGCCATCGATCACGTCGTAGCAGTGACCCTTGTCTGGATTCCAAAATCGCTGAAACCCCTGGTGGGCTTGCTGAGCTAGCTCACGATATTGGCCATGGGGCTGCTCCAAGCGCTTCGCCAATTGCCACATGACCAACAGCGCGTTGTACCACAGAGCATTGACTTCTACAGGTTTACCGATGCGTGGCGTGACCACCCAGTCTGCCTGTTCGTCGGCCGACCCCTCAGGATTGCCTGCCACCTTGGCATCCATCCAGGTGAGCTGCACACCGGGTTCGCCAGCATAGAGCAGGCCATCGGTATCGAGGCGAATGCCATGGCGTGTTCCCCGTTGATGCCATTGAATGATATCTGCGAGCACTGGGAATAGCTCAGCAATCAAGGCCTCATCACGGGTGGCAGCGTAGTACCAACGCACCGCTTCGAAGTACCAGAGGGTGGCATCGACGGTGTTGTATTGGGGAGCAGTCGTTAGCTCAGTATCAGTTGGTTCAACATCTGATCCTGATTCTGGAGCGACGGCCGGGTCTGGGAAGGTATTGGGCAACATGCCCTGATCAACATAGCGAGCGAAGGTTTGCAGAATCGGGCGAGCTGCTGCGGGGTCGTGAGCCAATAGGCCCGGCAGACTAATCATCGTGTCTCGGCCCCAGTCGTTAAACCAGGGATAGCCCGCAATGATGCTGGAACCCTGTTCACCACTATCACCGACCTGTCGCTGCACCACAAACTGATTGGCTGCCAGCATTAGCTGACCCACCCAGGCGGGGGGAAACTGCTCCGACCCCAAACGATAAGCCTGGGAGGTGAGACAGCGGGTAAGGAGCTCAGCATCTTGGTCGTGTTGCTGCTCCAGGATGTCTTTCTGACTGTCAAATTTGTCTGTCCGCTGGGGACTGCGCAGGGCTTGGAGCTGCTCTACTGTAGTGACGGCTTCGGCAACGAGGGTGAGGGAGTGGCCCGGTAGCAGCGCTGCGGTGAGGGTTGCGCTATTGAAATGGTCTTCCTGGGCATCGAGACCGCGATCGCGTTCTTGGCTCAACTCATAGTCCAAGTACCAATTCTGCTCTGGCTTGAACTGAGCTTCCCCATCGATCACCCGCAAAGCCAGGGCCGTAGCATCGGAGCTAGAGCGCCAGCAGAGCCCCTTGGGAATGGGCTCCGTGGAAGGGACCCAAGCCTGCATACCTCGGTGGCTGCTGTGGTGGTGGTTGCGATCGTTGACGAGGGCCTTGAGGATGAACTGGGCTGCACTCTTGGCCCGCAGTAGGCTGTAACGAATGTAGGTGCGGTTCTGGCCCTGGGCCATCCAGATTCGTTTTTCAAGGCGAGCTTTGCCCAGGGCGTAGGTCCAAACGGGGATCGTGCCTTCTAGGTGGAAGCGTTCCAATTGCATATAGCCCTGGGGATCCACAATGCCACTGCCCCAGCGGTTGGCGGAAAGGGCATAGCGACGACCCCCATAGTTCACGGTGGTCTCTAACTTGGCTAGCATCAGACGCCGGTCCACGGGAGGCTTGAATGCTGCAATCAGTAGACCGTGATAGCGCCGGGTAAGAACGTCAGAGATGGTGCCGCAGGCGTAGCCGCCGATGCCATTGGTGACGAGCCATTCCCGCGTTGAGGCCTGGGAGAGGTGATTGCAAATATCTCGCCCGAATTCGATTGTCATGGTTACTGCTGAATGTCGCTAGGCTGCTGGCATCTGGCCAGAGCGGAGCTTTGGGGGAGGTCTGCGATCGCCCCTGGGTTTGATTGGCTCCTTGATGAGTGTAAGTTTGCGAGCAGATTTGCGGATGCAATGGCATGAATCCGTAACAAGAAGTGCTGGTGAGGATAATGCTGGCTGACGACTCCCCCAGGTCTTGTGGGCATTCGGAGTCGTGAAAATGCTCTACGGTGTGCCTAGTTTTTGGGCCGCAGCCTTCAGCTGGCTTTTGAGCTTAGGAGATCTATTCACCATGCTCAAGAAGACTGGCTTGGCCAACTGCTTTATGGCGCGGAGCAGTTGCTGGGGCAGCGGAGGGGAACCTATTTCTGCAATTAATCGGGCATGTGTGGCAAATTTCCACTTATAGGACTCTCCCCCAATGAGAAAGTCGAACTCTTGATCTCCCCGCTTATAGCTCTCCTCTAGCAAAAATCCGAGGAGTAACATGCCCGGGGAGTGATGACGAAATGCCTGGTCATAGGCTGGAATCCAGTAGTAGAGACGCTGCTGATCGGTGGCACAGACATTCGCAGCAATAAGGCGATCGCCAACCCGCAGGCTAGAAACCTTGATTAGTCCTTGCTTCGCCATTTCGTGAAAGAGCGTGACATGCTCTGGAAAAGCAAACATATCGACTTCCCCCGTGGAGCAATACTGCTGGGACTTAAAATCCATGCAGGCCTGCAAGACGGCGGGATCTGGATCGTCAAACTGGAATGATACTGGCCCTACCTCCCGCTCAAGCTTGCGGTGCCGACGATTGATATCTGCAAAGAGCTTTTTGTGAGTCTGGTGATATTCAGACCAACTCTCTACAGTGCTCCAGAGAACGGTGGGGGCAGGCTCATGGCTTTGCCCTAATGCTTCTGTTTTCCATTGCTCGGTGGTCACCAATCCATGACAAGCACGCGGTAGATAATGAAGCGCCTGGGCAAATTCAGACGCTTGCTGTGGCTCAACAATTTGCCCTAGCGCGCTTGGGGAGAGTGGACTGTAGAAATCAATGAAACTGGAGGCTTGGGGAAAGTTGGTAATGGGTTGATTGTCTTCCAGGGCTGGTATTTTCCAGATCTGCCCCTTGATTTGAAACAGAGATTGTCGCAGGACTTGGTTGGGGAAATAACTGGCTGCGAGGGCTGCGCAGAATGGCTCATCTGAGTAA